>JAKFWI010000144.1 GCA_021731965.1 Hyphomonadaceae bacterium
GCACGTGGGCGGGTGCGACGATCTGCACGCGCTCAATGCCAAAGGCGGCCTTGATGCCCTTTTGAAGGCAGGCTGATGGATCAAGTCCTGCGGGTGGCGCTACTGCAAATGCGCTCCGGCATCGATCCGCAATCCAACCGGGCGGAAATGAGCGCGCTGCTGCGCCAAGCAGCCAGCGGCGGTGCGCGTTTGGTGGCCACCCCGGAAATGACGCCGCGGCTCGATCGCGATCGCCAACGCATGCTCGGTGCGGTGGAACGTGAAGACCTGGCCGCAGAAATCCGCGCTTGGGGCCGTCTTGCGCGCGAGCATGGCGTGTGGCTGCTGCTGGGCTCGATGGCGGTGTGGGCCGGGGAGGGCCGCGTCTATAACCGCAGCTTTTTGTTTTCGCCCAATGGGGATGTCCGCGCGCAGTATGACAAGATCAATTTGTTCGATGTGGCGTTGGGTCCGGGCGAAAACTACAGCGAATCGGCGGCGGTTGCGCCCGGTGACGCCTTGGTGACGTGCCCGATCGCGGGGGCTGCGGTGCTGGGACTGACCATTTGCTATGACCTGCGCTTTCCGGAGGTGTATGGCGCGCTGGCCAAAGCGGGCGCGAACCTGATCTCGGTGCCGGCTGCATTCACCCGCCCCACCGGGGCCGCGCATTGGGAGGTGCTGCTGCGGGCGCGGGCGATCGAAACGGGCGCGTTCGTGATCGCGCCGGCGCAAGGCGGGGTCCACGATGATGGGCGCGCCACATGGGGGCATAGCATGGTGGTCGCGCCATGGGGTGAGGTGATCGCCTCGCTCGATCATGATGAGCCGGGTGTGCTATTGGCGGATTGCGACCTGGCCCAATGCGCGGCGGCGCGGGCGCGCATTCCTGCTTGGCGCGGCGGGCGCGCTTTTCGGCCAGCCCCATGATCCGCTATGCTTTGCTGTGCGCCCATGATGATGCGTTCGAGGGCTGGTTTCGCAATTCCGGCGATTATGACGCGCAGCTGGCGGCAGGCGCGCTGGTCTGCCCCTTGTGCGGCAGCAGCGAGGTGCGCAAAGCACCCATGGCTCCTGCCGTGATCAGCCGGCGTGCCCGCGGCACCGGGCCGGAGGAGGTGCCAAGCCAAAAAGGCATGCTGCGCAAGCTGCGTGAGCACGTGCAGGCCAATTATGCTTATGTGGGCGATGGCTTTGCTGAAGAGGCTCGCGCCATGCATGAGGGCGATGCTCCTGAGCGAGCGATTTGGGGCGAGGCCAGTACAGAGCAGGCGATCGAGCTGATCCAAAGCGGCGCGCCCATCGCGCCTTTGCCGCCAGGGGCTGCCCCCTTGCCGCCCAAGCAGCTGAATTGAGTGCTATGCAGGTTGGGCTTGCAGGCGCGCACGCAGCCCCTTAGCTGAAGTCATGGATATCCCCGTTTCCGCTGCGCTGCGGCGCATCAAACCCTCAGCCACTTTAGCCGTCACCGCCAAAGCGCGGGCCTTGAAGGCGCAGGGACGTGATGTCATCGGGCTGGGCGCGGGCGAGCCTGACTTCGACACGCCCGATCACATCAAGGAGGCGGCCATCCGCGCTTTGCGCGAGGGCAAGACCAAATACACCGATGTTGATGGCATTCCTGAATTGAAGGATGCCATTCGCGAAAAGTTCAAGCGCGATAACGGGTTGGTCTATGCCCGTGAAGAGATCAACGTCTCCCCAGGCGGCAAAGCGGTGATTTTCAACGCCATGATGGCCACCGTGTCACCTGGCGATGAGGTTATCGTGCCTACGCCCTATTGGGTTTCCTATCCCGATATGGTGCTGCTGGCGGGCGGCACGCCGGTTTTTGCGGCGACATCCGAAGCCGATGGCTTCAAGCTGACACCGGAGGGTTTGGCGCGCGCAATCACGCCCAAAACCCGTTGGCTGATCCTGAATTCGCCGTCCAATCCCTCTGGGGCCGCCTATAGTGGGCCGGAGTTGGCTGCCTTGGCGCGGGTGCTGCTGGACGCGCCGCAGGTGATGGTGCTGACCGACGATATGTACGAGCATTTGCTGTTCGATGGATTTGCCTTCAAGACCATCGCCCAAATCGAGCCCCGTCTGTTCGATCGAACCCTCACTATGAATGGCGTATCCAAAGCCTACGCCATGACCGGATGGCGCATTGGTTTTGCCGGTGGGCCGGCGGCGCTGATCCGTGGCATGAGCGCGATCATGGGGCAATCCACCACCAACCCCAATTCGATCGCGCAATATGCCAGCGTGGCGGCGCTCACCGGGGCGCAGGGCTTCTTGGCGGAGCGGGCGCTGGCGTTCCAGCGGCGGCGCGATCTGGTGGTATCGATGCTCAACCAAGCCAAGGGGCTGACCTGCCGGCGGCCCGAAGGCGCGTTTTATGTCTATCCCAGCTGCGCCGCCTTGATGGGTAAGCGCGCGCCTTCCGGCGCTGTTCTGCACAATGATGAGGATTTCGCGCGCGAATTGCTCGATAGCGAGGGCGTGGCGGTAGTGCATGGCGCAGCCTTTGGCCTCTCGCCCTATTTTCGCATCAGTTACGCGACCAGCGATGACGTGTTGGAGGATGCGTGCGCCCGCATCCAGCGCTTTTGCGCCCAGGTGAGCTGATCTGGAAGCCGCTTACTGCGAGGCTGCTGGCGGGCCGCCGGACGCACGCCTCCAGATCTGTGCCTGGCAAAACTGTGCGACGCAGCCCTCAACTTTGAGGGCCCCATCAGGGAGCGGTGTGATCTTGGAGCGATAGGCCTTGCCCCGCTCGGGCGTGTAGATCGTGCCGCCTACCCAATGATCACCCTTCTGCTTATACCCGCTTAAAATCATCAAACCTTTGATGCGGCGTGTGCGCAAACTGGCGTCCTCATTGCGCTTGTCGAGGAGGATGGTTTTGCCGTCCGCCTCGCGCGTCAGCTCCAAAATCGTCCCGCAAATCGATTCGCCGCAGCGCTTCACCTCCACCAGTGCGCCGGAATTGGGCGTGTGCCAAAAGCCGAGGGCGGTATCGGCATTGGCGCTGGCCGGGCCCCCCAGCGCGGCCATGCTCAACATGAGTAGAGCGAAGAAAAGCGAGCCGCGTGCGATCATGGGCTTTCCGCCACCTGTGATTTTGTTGGGGCACCAATAGGAAATCCCATGCGCATATCGACGCGCGTCCAGACCTGACCTCTGCAGAAGGGGCCAAAACACCCATCGAGACGCAACTGATTTTGACTGATGGCGATCAAGCGGGCGCGGTAGGTCTTGCCTTCGTTGAGCGCCCGTACCCGCCCATCGACCCATACATCTTCCTTGCGCCGAAAACCCGAGAGGATTTGCGCCCCGCGCAGCGGCGCACCGGTGCGATCGCGCAAGATTTCGCCGTTCATCACTTCATTGCGCAACCAGATGATTTCACCGCATACGCTTGTCCCGCCGCCGCATTTGCCAATCCGCACAACGGCTTTGCCATCGGTGGTGAGCCATTCACCCAATGCCGTGTCTGCGCCAACGCGCGCAGAGGCGAACACGGCAAATGCGATGAGCGCCGTTAGCGCAACGGCCACACGCGCGAGCCAAGCCCGGAGAGATGCAGGAGCCAAGCCGATCTCCAAAACTCGCCCACTCCGGCGCTGCCCCCTGGCCTAGCCGTTGAGTGAATCATTGCGCGCCAAACCGGCACAATCCTACGTAACAGTGCCGCGCGCAGCATCGCAATGCGGACATGGTAGATTTTTGCACGCATGGTCAGAGAAAGCCACAGGTCGATTCCCCTGCGGGCCAGCTTGGCGCACGGTTGGCACAAAAAAAGGCCGTGCATTCCATCGGAATACACGGCCGATAAGGCATGCCTCAGGGGAGAAATGCTCATCAAACGCCTGCGCTTGAGGAGTCGACGAGGAGGCTTTCGTCACAGGCTAGAATTGGGTGGCTACAGTGATTGGTACAAGGTGCCTTGCTGCGTCGCAGCAAGGCAATCGAGGGGGCAATCGATTGGCGCTGGTGATTGCCACTCACGTATCTTCGCGCGGTCGATGCGCCGAAAACCCCTCTATTCGCTTGGCCCATGTTCCCCCAGCCAGCGTTCGGCCTCCAAGGCCGCCATACAACCTAGGCCGGCCGCGGTCACGGCTTGACGGAAGACAGAATCGGCGACATCCCCTGCGGCGAAGACGCCGGGCACATTGGTGCGCGTTGAGCCGGGCTCCACGAGCAAATATCCGTCACCGCGCATGGCCAGCTTGCCCACGAACAGGCTGGTGGCCGGGGCATGGCCGATGGCGATGAAGACGCCGTGCGTTGCACACGTATGAACGGCGCCGCTTTCGATCGCGCGCAGGCGCACGCCGGTCACGCCCAGCGGGTTTTCGTCACCCAAGACTTCCTCCAAAGCGTGGCCCCACAAAACCTCAATCTTGGGGTGGCGCAGCAGGCGGTCTTGCAAGATCCGCTCGGCGCGCAATTCGTGGCGCCGGTGCACCAGGGTGACCTTCGAGGCGAAATTGGTGAGATAAAGCGCTTCTTCCACTGCGGTGTTGCCGCCGCCAAACACCAGCACCTCTTTGCCGCGGTAGAAAAAGCCATCGCAGGTGGCGCAGGCGGACACCCCAAAGCCCTGAAACTTCTGCTCCGAGGGCAAGCCCAGCCATTTGGCCTGCGCGCCGGTGGCGATGATCACGCTGCCCGCGGTGTAGATCTGCCCGCTATCGCCGGTGAGCCGGAAGGGCTGGCCATCAAAATCCACGTCGGTAATGGTGTCCTCCACCAATTGGGTGCCGACATGCAGCGCTTGGGCGCGCATCTGCTCCATCAGCCAGGGGCCCTGGATCACATCCGCAAAGCCTGGATAGTTCTCCACATCCGTGGTGATGGTCAGTTGGCCGCCCGGCTGGATGCCCGCAATCAGCAAAGGGGCGCGCATGGCGCGGGCCGCGTAGATCGCAGCCGTATACCCCGCCGGACCAGAACCGATGATGACGATGGGAGCGTGACGGGGGGCAGACATGGGGGCACCTTAACAAGGGATGTTGCGCTGCAATATGGAGTATTGCGGCATGCGTGTCGACTTTCGCCCGCGCCTTGGCGCTTGATTGCATATTTGTGGATTTGCGGTTAATTGGAGGCGAAAGTTCGCGCCTTGGCGAGGCAGAATAGCTTTGGGGGAATTTATGCGCGGGAAGATTTTACAATATGATGATTCCGTCGCTTCAGGCTTGATCAGCGGCGATGATGGCAAACGCTATGCCTTCACGCGCGGGGATCTCCAAGGTGAAAGCCGGTCGGCAGTCAGCGGGGCGCAGGTAGATTTTCAAATCGATGGCGAGGCGGCGCGCTCCGTGTTCGTGCAAGCGGGCGCGGGGCCGATTGGACAGAAAAGCAAGATCGCTGCGGCCTTGTTGGCCTTTTTTCTTGGCTTTTTCGGTGTGCACAAATTTTATCTCGGCCGCACTGGGCCGGGCATCATCATGCTCATTTGCGGCACGATTGGCTGGCTACTGCTCTTGCCGGGCCTGATCATCGCCGTGATCGCATTCATCGAGTTTATTATTTATTTAGTTAAATCCGATGACGAATTCTATCGCGATTATGAAATCGGCAAAAAGGCTTGGTTCTAAGGGCTGCGATGCATTTGGCCCAAAAGCAAAAAGGCAGCGCTAGAAGCGCTGCCTTTCTTTTTCATATCGCCAGTTTGGATCGGCTCGCACCGATCCAAACCAGCAAAAATGATGGGCGATTTTATGGATTTCCTTAGAAATCCATATCGCCCGTTTGGATCGGCTTGCACCGATCCAAACCAGCAAAAATGATGGGCGATTTGATGGATTTCCTTAGAAATCCATATCGCCCATGCCGCCCATGCCGCCGCCAGGCATGCCACCGCCCGCGCCGCCTTTGTCGCGCTTGGGCGCTTCGGCGATCGTCGCCTCGGTGGTGATGATGAGTCCGGCCACGGAGGCCGCGTCCTGCAGAGCCGTGCGCACGACCTTAACCGGATCGATGATGCCGGCCTTGATCATGTCCACATATTCTTCCGTCTGGGCGTTGAAGCCTTCGTTTTCGGACTTCGATTCGCGCAGCTTGCCCACCACGATCGAACCTTCCACGCCGGCATTTTCGACGATCTGACGGATCGGGGCTTCCAGCGCCTTGCGGACGATGGAGATGCCGACATTCTGATCTTCGTTGTCGCCTTTGATGTTCAGCTTGAAGGCCGCGCGCAGCAAAGCGACGCCGCCGCCCGCCACAATGCCTTCTTCCACGGCCGCGCGGGTTGCGTTGAGGGCATCGTCCACGCGGTCCTTGCGCTCTTTCACTTCCACTTCCGTGGCCCCGCCGACCTTGATCACGGCGACACCGCCGGCCAGCTTGGCCAAGCGCTCTTGCAGCTTTTCGCGATCATAATCGGAGGAGGTGTCTTCGATTTGATTGCGGATTTGGCTGATGCGGCCTTGGATGTCCTTCTTGTCGCCATGGCCATCAACGATGGTGGTGTCATCTTTCTTGACCACGACCTTCTTGGCACGGCCCAACATTTCCACCGTGACATTTTCAAGCTTGATGCCCAGATCTTCGCTGATCAGCTGGCCGCCGGTGAGGATGGCGATATCTTCCAGCATGGCTTTGCGGCGATCGCCGAAGCCCGGGGCCTTCACGGCCGCCACTTTGAGGCCGCCGCGCAGCTTGTTGACCACCAGGGTGGCCAAGGCTTCGCCTTCGACATCTTCGGCGATGATGAGGAGCGGGCGCCCGCTTTGCACCACGGCTTCCAAGATCGGCAGCATGGGCTGCAGGGAAGAGAGCTTCTTTTCAAAGAGCAGGATCATCGGCTCTTCGAGGCTGGCTTCCATCTTGTCGGCATTGGTGACGAAATAGGGCGAGAGATAGCCGCGATCGAATTGCATCCCTTCGACGACTTCGAGCTCGGTTTCGAGCGATTTGGCTTCTTCGACGGTGATGACGCCTTCATTGCCAACCTTGGCCATGGCATCGGACAAGAACTTGCCGATATCGGTGTCGCCATTGGCTGAAATGGTGCCGACTTGGGCGATTTCCGCCGAACCCTTCACCTTTTGCGCTTTGCTTTTCAGCTCTTCCACGACGGCCAAAACGGCCTTTTCCACGCCGCGGCGCAGATCCATCGGATTGCGGCCCGAGGCGACGGCCTTCATGCCTTCGCGCACGATGGCTTGGGCCAAAACCGTGGCGGTGGTGGTGCCGTCACCGGCTTCGTCATTGGTCTTGGAGGCAACTTCCCGCAGGAGCTGCGCGCCCATATTCATGAACTTGTCTTCAAGTTCGATTTCCTTGGCGACCGTCACGCCATCCTTGGTGGTGCGCGGCGCGCCGAAGGACTTCTCGATAACGACATTGCGGCCCTTGGGGCCAAGGGTGACTTTCACCGCATTGGCGAGGATGTCCACGCCTTGCAGCATCCGCTCGCGGGCGTCAGCGCCAAAATGCACGACTTTCGCAGCCATGATAAACTCCTGAAAATTAGGTTATTCGTTGGAAGTCTTGGAATTTCGACCGGCAAAAGCGGTCCGCCTGGAGCGGGCACCGCGCGCTGGCTCTTATTTCTTGCCCTTGGGGGCCGCGTCGCGAGAGACGATGCCCATGATGTCGCTCTCCTTCATGATCAGGAGCTCGTCACCATCAAGCGTCACTTCCGTGCCGGACCATTTTCCGAACAGGATACGATCGCCAACCTTCACGTCGGGATCGATCCGCTTGCCTTCGTCATCGCGGGCACCGGGGCCGACGGCGATGACTTCGCCCTCTTGCGGCTTTTCCTTGGCTGTATCAGGGATGATGATCCCGCCTTTGGATTTTTCTTCTTCCTTCACGCGCTTTACCAACACGCGATCATGTAACGGACGGAAAGACGCCACGTTCATCTCCTTGAACTGTTTGAGGCCAAAGCAGCGCGCAGGTGACAAAGCACCAAATCACCGGCGACCGGCGCATGAGGGCCGATCAAGCGGTTTGGCACTCACCACGAGCGACTGCTAACAATGAGGCAAGTATGTTCGCCTTGGTCTCGCGTCAAGGGAGGATTTACGCATTTTCGCCGCAAACCGCGAAGACATCGACCGCGCCTCACATCCGATCGGTACGGTGGCCCTGGGGGGACCAGCGCAGATAGACCGGCCGCAGCGGGACGCCCGCCAGCCTTTGGCGCACTTCTTCCAGTATAAAGCGGGTCACCGAGGGCAGATCGAGGGCAAAGCCTTCGTCCAGCGTGAACCAGCGCAGATCGGAAAGTTCCGCGGTGTCGGCCGGGGCGCAATCGCTACACAGGCAATCCTCGGCTGCGCCCAGGAAGAAGCGCGCATCGAAGCGGCGCGAGCGGGCAGGCGGCGTCACCGCGCGCGCGATGAAGCGCAAGGGTGCCAAGGTGGGGGCCAGGCCCCGTGCCGCAAAGGCCGGGTGTGCGCCGGCAATGGTCGATTTCGCTGCGACAAACAGGCCAGTTTCCTCATAGGTTTCGCGGATGGCGGCCAGCGCATAGGCGCGCGCGGGCAGGAGGGCATCAATCTCCAACAAATGCGCCTCCTCGGCGCGCAGGCAATCGGCTGCCGCCAAGCCAGAGTCTTCGGGATCGACCCGCCCGCCAGGAAACACATATTTGTCGGGCATGAAGGCATGGCCGCTGGCGCGCTTGCCCATCAGCACTTCCGCGCCTTCACCTACGCCGCGCACCAGGATCAACGTGGCCGCATCCTTGGGCTCGAGCGGAATTTCCGGGGCGTCAGGATCGGGCGGATCGTCTTGATCGAAGGCTTTGCTCATCGCTTCTGCCTTTTGCGAAAGCTTTTGGGCCGCGCGACACGCTTATCGCGTGGGGGTGGCGAGTTGCGCGGGCCAGGCGCGCGCTCCAACGGCTCACTGACCAGCTCGAACACCAACCCACCGGATATAGGGGTCGCCTCCAGCAGGCGCACTTCAACGGGTTGGCCGAGCTGATAGCGCCGGCCCGTGCGCTCCCCGACCAAAGCATGCATGGTGGCATCATGGTAGAAGCGCTCGGCGCCCAATTGGGACATGGGCACGATGCCATCGGCATTGGTCTCGTTCAGCTTCACGAAGGCCCCGAAGCGCGTGACGCCAGAAATCCTCCCGGCGAAGATGACCCCCACCTGTTGCGCCAGGAATGCGGCGATATAGCGTTCGGTGGCTTCGCGTTCGGCGGCCATGGAGCGACGCTCGCAGGCGGTGATGTGCTCGGCGGTTTGATCAAGGATGGCGGCCTCGTCAGGCGTTAGCCCATCTTCACCCAGGTGCAAGGCCCGGATCAAGGCGCGGTGCACGATGAGATCGGCATAGCGGCGGATGGGCGAAGTGGAATGGGCGTATTTCGCTAAATTCAAGCCAAAATGGCCGATATTGTCGGGCGAATAAATGGCCTGCGATTGGCTGCGCAGCACGACTTCATTGACCACATCGGCATGGGGCCCCTCGCGCGCGATGCGCAGCAAAGCATTGAAGCGGGCAGGGGTAATGACTTGCCCCTTGGTCCAGCTGAGATCCAAAGTTGCTAGAAAATCTACCAACGAGGCGATCTTTTCTTTCGAAGGCTGATCATGCACCCGGTAAACCAGAGGCTGGGTTTTGGCCTCAAGGCTTTCGGCCGCGCAGACATTGGCCTGGATCATGAATTCTTCGATGAGTTTGTTGGCCTCCAGCGTTTCGCGCTTTTTGACGCCGCTGACCGCACCATCGGGGCCAAACTGGATGCGAAATTCCGAGGAGGCGATCTCCAAGGGCTGGCGTGCCTCGCGGCCCAGGCGGAGGCAAGCATAGGCTGCCCAGAGCGGGCTGAGGATGCTGGCCATCAAAGGCGCGGCTTTTTCATCCGGATTGCCATCAAAGGCAGCTTGCGCCTGAGCGTAAGAGAGCTTGGCCGCCGATTGCATCACGCCGCGCACGAAGCGGTGGCTGCGTTTAATGCCCGCCTGGTCGAACACCATTTCCACGGCGAAGCAGGCGCGCGCCTCTCCCTCGCGCAAAGAGCACAAATCCGCCGATAGCCGCTCGGGCAGCATGGGGGCAACCCGATCCGGGAAATAGGTGGAATTGCCGCGCTTGAGGGCGGCACGATCGAGTGCCGAGCCGGTGGTCACGAACGCCGCCACGTCCGCGATCGCCACCCAGATGCGCCAGCCGCCAGGGTTTTTGGGATCAGCATCGGCTTGCGCGAACACCGCGTCATCGTGATCACGTGCATCTTCGGGGTCGATGGTGATGAGCGGCAGGCTACGCAAATCTGTGCGTTGCGCTCCGCCTTTGGCGGACTTGGCCACCGGCGCAGATAGCAAAGGCTGCAAGCCTTTCAGGCTGGGCCCTTTGGCGGCTTCGGCCTGCGCCATCT
The DNA here is from genome assembly GCA_021731965.1 of Hyphomonadaceae bacterium. Lineage (GTDB taxonomy): Bacteria > Pseudomonadota > Alphaproteobacteria > Caulobacterales > Aquidulcibacteraceae. The sequence goes on from JAKFWI010000144.1 coordinate 10,328, forward strand.
CTTCTTCGCCAAAGCCCATCGGGATGCCATGGCTGTGGATGGCGAGGATGGAGGCCGCGCGCGGATCATCCAGGCGGCCAACGCATTCGCGCACGCGGGCGCGCTTGGGTCCGTGCGGGCGCGCGGCTCCGGGTGCCAACTCACACAGCACCAGATCGCCCTCGACGGCCCCGTTGGTGTCGATGGCATCGATCACCAAATCATAGCGGACCTTGCGATCCGCTGGCTCGACCCGGCCTGATCCACGCGCGCGCGGATCCGCGATCGCGCGAAACACGCCCAAAATGACATGCGCACTTTGCCCCAGGCGCTTGATCACGCGCGCGATGGGCTCGCTGCCTTCGCGATCGATACGAGCCAGCACGCGATCGCCCAAGCCGATGGCGGCCTCCCCGCGCATATCCCGTCCCTCGCCGGGTGCGAGGCGAACGCTCGGCCCCGTGAGACCGTCGCGCCCGCGCAGCCGCGCCAGCAATTCGCCGTCAGGATCGCGATCGGTGATCTCAAAGACACCGGTTTCCGGCAAAGCATCAGCGCTGGCAAAGCCTTTGCGGCCAGTGCGGCCAAGCAGGCCCTCGCTTTCCAACTCCGCCAGGATGCGGCGCAGCAGCGCCCTTTGCTCGACTGGCACATCGAGCCGGCGCGCCAAACCGCGCTTGTCGCCGCTGCCGCCCATGGCCTTGATGGCCGCGAGCACGCTTTCGCGGCTCAGCGCGGCGGGATCAGCGGGGCGGCGGCGCGACACGGTGCTTCATGCCTTGGCAGCCTTGGCGGCCTTGGATTTGGCATCCCGGGATTTAGCAGGCTTGGCCTTGGTCTTTCCCGGCGCGGCCTTAACCGCTTTGACAGATTTGGCCTTGACAAGCGGGGGCTTGGACTTTGCCGCGTTGGGCGCGGCTTTGCGGGTCGACTTGGGCTTCTTGCTGCCGCCAGCCGCCTCTTTTTGGGCGATCAGCAGCACCGCCATCTCGAGTGTGACGGCTTGCGGTTCTAGCGTGCGCGGCAGCGTGGCGTGGGTGGTGCCGTCCGAGACATAGGGCCCGTAGCGGCCGCTCATGACCCTCAGCGCCTTCTCGGTTTGCGGGTGGGGGCCCAAATCCTTGAGCGCTGCCGGCGCGCCGCGCCCACCGCGCCCGCCGCCAGCCTTCTTTTCTTCCAGCACCACCACTGCGCGGTTCAGTCCGATCTCCAGCGCGTCCTCAACTGAGGGGAGATTAGCGTAGACCTTACCCATTTGCAGATACGGGCCAAAGCGGCCCAGGCCTGCCAGGATCATCTCCCCGCTATCGGGGTGCGCACCTACCGCGCGCGGCAGCGACAGGAGCCGCAGCGCCTGCGCCAAATCCAAGGTCGCGCCGTCCCAGCCCTTGGGCAGGCTGGCGCGGCGCGGCTTTTCGCCTTCGCCCAATTGCACATAAGGCCCGAAGCGGCCGCTTCGCAGCGTAACGGCCTCGCCGCTTTCGGGGTGTGCGCCCAGGGCTTTGCCCTCGGCGGGCATGGCGTCCGGCGCGTCTTCGCTGGGGGCCAGCTGGCGGGTGTGGCGGCATTCGGGATAGCGCGAGCAGCCGATGAACGCCCCAAACTTGCCGATTTTCAGCGAGAGCTGGCCAGTCGAACAGGTGGGGCATTGGCGCGGCTCGCTGCCGTTGCCGCGATCAGGAAAAATATGCGGGCCGAGCGATTCGTTGAGCGCATCGAGCACCTGCGTGACGCGCAGCTCGGCAATACCTCGCACGGTCGCGTCAAAATCGGTCCAGAAGGCGCGCAACAGATCTTTCCACTCCAACTCCCCCGCAGAAACCAGATCAAGGCGCGCCTCCAGATCCGCGGTGAAATCATATTCCACGTATTTTTTGAAAAAGTTCTCCAAGAACGCCGTGACCATCCGGCCTTTATCTTCTGGGCTGAAGCGATTGCGCTCCATGCGCACATAATTGCGCTCGCGCAGCTTTTCCAAGGTGGCGGCATAGGTGGAGGGGCGGCCAATGCCCAATTCCTCCAGCTTCTTGACGAGGCTCGCTTCGCCAAAACGTGGTGGCGGCTCGGTGAAATGCTGGTCGGCTTTGGCGTGATCGAGCGCGGCTGCCTCGCCCAGCCTCAGGCGTGGCAGCCGGCGGCTCTCTTCATCCTCGGCATCGTCCTGCCCCTCTTGATAGAGGGCAAAATAGCCCGGAAACAGCACCACTTGGCCGGTGGCGCGCAAGCCCGTGCGCTGCGCTTCATCCAGGAAATCGAGGGTGGTGCGCTCCAGCGTGGCGGCGGCCATTTGCGAGGCCATGGCGCGCTTCCACACCAGATCATAAAGCCGCGCCATATCGCCCTCGAGGCGCAAAGATCCAGGCTTGCGCATCGGATCGGTTGGCCGGATGGCCTCATGCGCTTCTTGCGCATTTTTGGCTTTGCTGGTGTAGCGGCGCGGCTTTTCCGGCACATAATCTGCGCCGAAATCGCGCTCGATCACCCGGCGCAGTCCATGCAGCGCCTCTTCGGCCATTTGCACGCCGTCCGTGCGCATATAGGTGATGAGGCCGACGGTTTCGCCGCCGATATCCACGCCTTCATAGAGGCGCTGCGCCGCCTGCATGGTGCGCGTGGCCGAAAAGCCAAGCTTGCGGGCCGCCTCCTGCTGCAAGGTGGACGTGGTGAAAGGCGGCGGCGGGTTGCGCTTGAGCGGCTTGGCCTCCACCTCCGCGACCGTGAACCGGCCGGCCCTGATCGCCGCTAGAGCGCGATCGGCCATGGCCTTATCCGTCACGTCCAGGCGCTTGAGCTTGATCCCATCCAGCATAGCGAGGCGCGCCAGGATCAATTCCTCGCCGTCGGCGCGCAGCATGGCCTCGACGGTCCAGTATTCCTGCGGCTTGAAGGCCTCGATCTCAATCTCGCGCTCACAGATCAGCCGCAAAGCCACCGATTGCACACGGCCCGCCGAACGCGCGCCCGGCAATTTGCGCCACAAGACCGGCGAGAGCGTGAACCCGACGAGATAATCCAAAGCGCGCCGGGCCAAATAGGCATTGACCAATTCCATATCGATCGCGCGGGGCGCGGCCATGGCCCGCAAAACCGCGTCCTTGGTGATGGCATTGAAGGTGACACGCTCAACCGCTTTGCCCTTTAGAGCCTTTTTCTGATTGAGCGCCTCGAGAACATGCCAAGAAATCGCTTCGCCTTCACGGTCGGGGTCGGTGGCCAGGATCAGATGATCCGCGCCCTTCATGGCATCGGCGATGTCGCGCATGCGCTTGGCCCCTTGGGGGTCCATTTCCCAATCGAGGGCGAAGTCCTCATCGGGCCGCACCGAACCATCCTTGGCGGGCAGATCGCGCACATGCCCGTAGCTGGCCAGGACCGTGTAATCCTGCCCTAGATATTTGTTGATGGTCTTGGCCTTTGCGGGCGATTCCACCACGACGAGTTTCATGGGACCTCGCGGAATCTACGCCCCTAGGGGGTCGCAATCCTACATGTTGAGCTGACCGGGGCAAAAATAGCTGGCGCGGCGGGTACGTGGGGGTGTGCCGGGCGGCTTGTCAACCAATCCGATTCATCACTAAACGCGCATAGAGGTTCGCGCTTGACGTGTATTGATATATTGATACCGTGAAGATTGTGGTCTGGAGGAAAATCGTGAATGGAAAAGACAGCGCCTCGGCGTTGGATGTCGCGGTTTATGCGCGTGACATGGCACAAAATCTGGAGGCGATGACCGCGGCAGCGGGCCTGCTTGGCCTCTCCGCGTTGTTTCGGGCTTGCGCTTGGGAGGCGGCCGAAAGCCTGCGGCGTTTGCCGGCTCCGGCCGATCAGGCCGCCGCTCAGAACGCGGCCAATGAGGATGCGGCATAGCCGCCAGGCAAGGAGGCCGCGCGGCCCTCCAGCTCCAATTCCATCAAGGCAGCCGAAACCTCTGAAATGGCCGCGCCCGCCGTGCGGGCCAATTCATTGACATGGATAGGCGTTGGCGAAAGCAGGCCAGCCAGGCGCTCCATCAGCGATGGGTCAGGCGCGCTTTCCACCTCAAGGTCAAATAGCAGCGCCGGCGGCTCCGCCCATCGCCAGCCTGGCCGCGGTACGGCGCGAATATGGGCCAGGATGTCGTCAGCGGTTTCCACCAATGCCGCGCCATCCTTGATCAAGGCATTGGTGCCGCGCGCGCGCGGATCGAGCGGGGAGCCGGGCGCGGCCATCACCTCGCGGCCTTGCTCACCAGCGGCCCTGGCCGTGATCAAGGATCCTGAGCGCAGCGCCGCCTCCACCACCACTACCCCTAAAGACAGGCCGGAGATGATGTGGTTGCGGCGAGGGAAATCGCGTGCCCGCGCTATCGCCCCGATGGGGGCCTCGGAAACCACCAGGCCTTGCGCCGCGATCTGCGCATGCAAGGCCAAATGCTGTGGAGGATAGGGATTGGCCAGGCCGCCAGCCAGCACGGCCACGGTGCCGCTGGCCAAGCTGCCGCGATGAGCGGCCCCATCCACGCCGCGGGCCAAGCCGGACACCACGGTGATCCCGGCCGCGCCCAGGTCACGCGCAAAGGTTTCCGCCAAGCGCAAGCCAGCTGCCGAGGCATCGCGCGCCCCGACCAGAGCGATGCAGGGGCGGCGCAGCAGCGCAAGTTTTCCGCGCACGGCAAGGCATGGAGGGGGCGGCGAAAGATGGCGCAGCAAAGCTGGGTAATCGGGCTCACACCACGCCAGAAGCTGCCCATCAAGCGCGGCGATGGCCTCCAATTCCTGCTCCGCTGCCGCGCGCGGGGCGGGCGTCAAGTGCCCACGCGACAGCCGCGGTAGCGCCTCTAGCGCGCCCTGCGCCGAACCAAACCGCCCGATTAGCCGTGCGAAGGTGACGGCACCGACGCGCGGGGTGCGCGCCAGCTGCAGCCAGCTGATCCGCTCATTGGCGCTGAGCGGTCTTTGCATCATGCGGCTTTTGGCCCGCCGATTTTCGGCTCCTCGCCGCGCAGCAGGCGCCCGATATTGGCGCGGTGCAACCAGAAAATGAGCGCAGCAAGGCCCAGGCAAAAGCCGATTTCCAGAGGCGTTCGCTGCAAAGCCATCGCCAGCACGGGGGCGAGCGCGGCGGCCGCCAAGGCACTCAGGGAGGAAAACCGGAAGGTGAAAGCCATCATCAACCAGGTGATCGCCGCTCCCACCCCGATCAACGGCAAGCCGGCCAGCAAAATGCCAAAGAAGGACGAAACGCCTTTGCCGCCTTTGAATCGCAACCAAATGGGGAAACAATGCCCGAGCAAAGCCGCGGCCCCGGCCGCGAGGCCCGCATTGCGCTCAAACAGCCAGGAGGCCAACACCAGCGCCGCCCCCGCTTTGCTGGAATCCAGCACGAAGGTGGCCACCGCCAAATCCTTGCGTCCCGCCCGCCACATATTGGTGGCTCCGATGTTTCCCGAGCCGATTTTGCGCAAATCGCCGACCCCAAAGGCGCGGCCCAAAATCAGCCCCCATGGCGCGGAGCCAAGCAAATAGCCGCCTAAAATCGCGGCGGCATACGCATAAAACGGAGGAAAATACATGGCATTACATCTCGCGCTCAAACACGGTTTTTCCCCCGCACAGGGTGCGACGAACCTGGCCTTGCAGCAATTGATCGTCAAACGGAGTGTTCCGCGATTTCGACAAAAGCTGCTCGGCCTGACAACGAAATGGCGCGTCGAGATCAACGAGGATCAAATCCGCGGGTGCCCCGGGCGTGAGCCGCCCCTGGGCCAGGCCAAGCAGCTGAGCCGGGCGCAGCGCCGCCGCTTGCCACAAAGCCAGCAAAGGCGCGCCTTGCGAATGGTGCAAACGTAGCAGGCCCGGCAGCAAAGTTTCCAGCGCCGCCGCGCCAAAGGCCGCTTCATCGAAGGGCAGGCGCTTGTTTTCGGCCGGATGGGGATCGTGGCCCGATACCACCACGTCGATCAGCCCACTGACCAGGGCCTCCCCCAAAGCGAGGCGATCGTCTTCTCTGCGCAGCGGTGGGGATAGCTTGGAGAAGGTGCGGTAATCCCCGATATCCAGCTCATTGAGCGCCAAATGATGCACGCTGACACTGGCATGCACGCGCAGGCCTTTGTCCTTGGCGCGGGCCAACGGCGCGAGGCTGGCCTCGGCCGAGAGCATATCCAGCAATAGACGCCCGCCCGCGAGTTCGGCCACCGCCAGATCGCGCATTACCCCGATGGTTTCAGCCGCGGCAGGAATGCCGCGCAGGCCCAGCCGCCCGGCAAATTCCCCGGCATGCATCACGCCGCCTTTGGCCAAATAGGCATCCTGCGGCCGGTGGGCGCAGAGCAGCCCAAAGGTTTTGGCATAGCTCAAGGCCCGGCGCAGCACTTGGCTGTCAAGGATAGGCGCATCGCCATGCGCGAACATCGCCGCGCCCGCTTCCGCCAGCAGGCCAATCTCGGCCATGGCTTCTCCGCGCAAGCCCTTGGTCAGCGCCGCGGCCGGCAAAATACGCACGCAGCTGCGCGCCGCCGCTCGGCGCAACACGAAATCGACCAAGCTGACATCATCAATCACCGGATCGGTATTGGGTTGAGCGATCAAGGTGGTGACGCCGCCAGCGGCCGCCGCCCGCCCAGCGCTTTTGAAGGTTTCGCGATGCTCCGCGCCGGGCTCGCCCAATACCACCCGCATATCGATCAAGCCGGGGGCGAGCAGCAAGCCGTGCCCGTCCATGACCTCACCGGTGAAGCCCGCCGGCGCGTGAAAGAGGCTTGGTCCGGCATCGAGGATCAGCCCATCTTGGTGCAAGAGGCCGCCTGGCCCGTCATAGCCGCTGGCTGGATCGAGCAGGCGGACATTACAAATGAGCTGGGGGGGACCTTTCATCGGCTCACAGACGCCTGGCCGGCGAGCGCCTCTAGCACCGCGCTGCGCAGCGCCACGCCCGCGCCGACTTGGCGCTCGATCAGGCTGACGGCTGGATCATCCGCCACGGTGGAATCGATCTCAATGCCGCGGTTCATCGGGCCAGGGTGCATCACCAATGCGCCGGGCTTGGCCAGCGCCAGCTTTTCGGGATCGAGGCCATAAAACCAAAAGAATTCCCGCTGGGACGGCACAAAGGCCCCTTCCATGCGTTCGCGCTGCAGCCGTAGCATCATGACCACATCGGCCCCAGGCAGGCCTTCGCGCATGGAATAATGCACGCTGGCCCCCCATTGCTCCACCCCCGCCGGCATCAGCGTCGGCGGGCCAATCAGGCGCACCTGCGCGCCCAGCATTTGCAGCAAGCTGACATTGGAGCGCGCCACGCGCGAATGCAGCACATCGCCGCATATCGCCACGCAGACGCCTTCGATGCGCCCCAAGGCCCGCCGGATGGTCAAGGCATCGAGCAGGGCCTGCGTCGGGTGCTCATGCTGGCCATCGCCGGCATTGATCACGGCGCAGCTGACCTTGCGTGCCAGCAATTGGGCCGCCCCCGAAGAACCATGGCGCACCACCAGCAGATCGGGGCTCATGGCGTTGAGCGTGGCGGCCGTGTCAATCAGGGTTTCGCCCTTGGCCAAAGACGACGCGGCGATGGCCATGTTCATGACATGCGCGCCAAGGCGCTTGCCCGCGATCTCGAAACTGCTTTGCGTTCGGGTAGAATTTTCGAAAAACAGGTTGATCAGCGTGCGGCCGCGCAGCGGCAGAAAGTTTTCCACAGAAATTTGAGGGGCGGTTAAGAAGACATCGGCGCGATCGAGTAGAGCCTGCGCCTCAAATGAATCAAGATCCATGACCGAGAGCAAATGCTTGCGGCGTAAGCATACTGGCCCTGGGCTGCTACCGGCGGGCGGGGATGATTCCACGATTTTCACGCCCCCAGTGTTAACCCTTTCGCCCAAACAAGGGCAAGCGTGTCAAGATCAGGGCGACAACTTATCCACAATGCCGTATTTGTGCCCCCGAATCGGAACGATAACAGAACACGCAGGGACGCTGTGGGTGTGTTAAGGTTAAGTAAAGGGAGCGCGTCATGGACGAACTCACATTCAAGCCAGCGGGTTTGGCTTTGGCAGCGCTGGTTTCTGGCCTGGCGGGCGTGTCCGTTGAGCAGCCCGGCTTTCAAAGCGCAGCGAAGGCGGAGGCTGAGGCGGCTTCGGCTTTGCAGGATGCCATTGCCAGCTTCGAGCCCATGGAGCCCTTTATCTTGGCGGACAGCGACGAGCCAGCCTATTGCGATGTCCCGCTGGGCGATTGAGCGGACGTAAAGGCGTTGGTGAACACCTCCTCAACCGGGCGCTTGAACACCGCCGCCAATCGAAAAGCCAGCTCCAGCGAGGGATCATGGCGATCCGATTCAATGGCGATGATGGCCTGGCGCGAGACGCCCACGCGCGCGCCAAGCTCGGCCTGCGTCCAGCCATAGCTAATGCGCAAATCACGCACGGAATTGATCATCGTTTCGTGCTTTGCACGAAAGGCGAGGTGACGCCAAACAAAGCCCAAAAGAGCGGATAAGTCAGCCAGCCTGGCGCGTGCGGGGCATGGGCGTAACTCTCGGCAAAGCCCCAAGCGGAAAACAGCGCGATGGTAAGACCCATCGCCACAATCATGCGCTTAGCCATCAGCGCGCCAACAAATTCATCCGAATCCCGCACGAGAGATAGTGTGACGTAGATCTGGGCAGCTATCGGGAAAGCCACCAGGGCAGAATAGAGCCAAAGCGTTGGCAGACTGAGATGATCCACCGTGCCGGCGATAGCGGAAACGTTGAGCAGCACATAGCTGGCCATGAACAATAGCGTGCGCCAAACATACCGCGTGAAGGCTTTTTTCGTATCTTTCATGTAAGGTTCTCCTGACTTCTCGCGCTCTCATCGCACGTTCAAAATGTCAGGTCAACCTAACAAGTACTGGAGGCGGTCCAACACGCCTTGCAGCAAGTAAGCGGCAGCATGCATATCCACGCGCGCTGCCCGCTTGGCGCGGCTCATGTCCAGGCCGATCAGTTCGCGGGTCACGGCGGCCGTGGTCAGGCGCTCGTCCCAAAGCAGGCATGGCACATCGCGCAGCGCCAGCAGATTGCGCGCGAAGGCCCGCGCGGCCTGGGCGGACGGGCCCGCGCTGGCATCCATGTTCAGCGGCAAGCCGATGACCAGGCCCACGCAGGCGCGCTGATCGTGCACGCCCCAGAGCTTGGGCGCATCCTCGCGAAATTTTGTGCGGGTGATGACGGCGACGGGGCTGGCCAGTCGGCGATCAGGATCACTGGCTGCTAGGCCGATGCGTTTTGAGCCGGGATCGATGCCAAGCAAAGCCCCTCTGGCAGGCAAGATCACAGCGAAGGCAGGAAGATCCAGAATCGTCACAATGCAGGGATAAGGCGGCGTGGTAAAAGTGTATAGAAAAATACGGGTGTTTTGGATTTCTTGGCCAGCAGGGACGCAGGCATGGCGGCGGTAATCGCGATTTGTATCTGCTTGGCCGGGCTGGCCGGGTTTGCCGTGCAGCGAGGCGGGGTGTGCGTTGTGGCGGCGGCCCGCGATGGGGTGTTGGAGGGGCGCTGGGGCGGCTTTGTGGCCTTTGCGGAGTGCGCTGTCTGGGCGCTGTGCTTCTATGTGCTGCTGGATCTATTTGGCCTGCGCGGGATTGGCACCTATGCGGTGCACGCCAGTTTGCCGGCGGCAGTGC
>JAKFWI010000163.1 GCA_021731965.1 Hyphomonadaceae bacterium
ATAGCCCATCAGCACGCTTGCACCAGGATTTCCTGGACCAGGGCCCGGCCCGCGCCCATGCGCCGCAAGGATGCCAACGTGGCGAGGGTCAAGATTTCGGCCTCCCCGGCCTGGGCCCAGGCCAACGCCATACAGCCTGGCTGAGGGCCCGCATCGGCCCAGCCCAAAAGGGCGAACGCCCCAGGGGCTTGCAGCAGGCTGGCAAATTCCTCTTGGCCCCAAGGCGCGGAAAAACACAGCGCGTGCAGGCGCGCCAATTCGCCGGCCTGATCGGCACCGGCCCGCGCGATGCGCCAATTCATGCCAAGGCCGCGCGCAGGTACAGCGGTGCCGCCGGTGCGCATGACGGATCACGCGGCCCCGCCAGCCGCGCCAAAGCCAATACGCACGGCGCATCGCTGACGATTTGCGCCCCACCATGGTTATCGAGCAGCGCCGCGCCCGGCCCCGTCAGCCGCACCGCGCGCCCGGCCAGGGCCGCTTGTGCCTCCTCTGGCTTAAGGCGCGCCGGTGCCACCCGGGTTTGCCCATCTTCATAGAGCGCGAAAAACACCCCCTCGGCGCTGGGGATGATCCCGGCACGCCAGCCGCTTTCCCCGTCCGCCAAGGCCAAGACTTCGAGGCTGGATACGCCAATAATGGGCAGGCTTAGCGCCAAGGCCAGCCCGCGCGCAAAGGCCAGCCCCACGCGCACGCCGGTGAAACTGCCAGGCCCGGTAGTCACGGCAACGCGCGCGAGCCCCTCGAAACCGAGCGGCACGCGGGCCATCAGGCCTTGCACCATGGGGGCCAGCAGCTCGGCGTGGCCGCGCTGCAACGTCACGCTTTCCTGCGCCAGCACGCCGCTTTCGCCAACCAGCGCCGCCGAGCAGCGCGCCAGATTGGTCTCGATCGCGAGGATCAGGCGATCCGGCACGCATCCTCAAAGCTCAAGCGCGGCAGGCGTGGAAACACCCCCTCTTCGCTGCCAAAGCCGATATTGCACAGAAAATTGCTTTTCCAATGCTGCATTTCGCCTTCCTCGTGGGCGAAGAATTCGCGATCCACGCCCGCCGCGTCAAAACCCGACATCGGCCCGCAATCAAGCCCCAAGGCCCGCGCCGCCAGCATCAGATAGGCCCCCTGCAGGCTGCCATTGCGCATGCCATGCTCCTTGGCGGCCTCGGCATCGCTGAACCAGTCGCGCGTGCCAGGGTTATGCGGAAACAATTCCGGCATTTTCTCATAAAACTGCATGTCGGTGGCGATGATCACCGTCCATGGCGCGGCCTGGGTTTTGGCCACATTGCTGCCCAGCAAATGGTGCGCCAAGCGCGCCTTGGCTTTTTTGCTGGTGACGAACAAAAAGCGCGCGGGCGAGCAATTGGCGCTGGTGGGCCCCATCTTGGCGAGATCATAAACGGCGCGGATCAGCGTTTCCGGCACTGTTTTTTTCAACCAGGCATTGCGCGTACGCGCGCCGCGAAACAATTGGTCTAGGGTGGCGTCGGGCAGGGGATCGGCCATGAAGTCCTCGTGAAGGCGAAATCTGTCCATAGCCCTGTTGGCCGCGATCGCCTAGACGTGGCGGATCACTGCTTGGAGATTTCCCCATGCCTTCGACGCCCGCCAACGCTCCCTTGCTCGTTCACTTCGAAGCCGGCACGTTGGGGAATTGGGCCACCACCCATTTGCTGCCGCAAATCGGGGAGGTTTTGCCAAGCGCCCCGCGCCTGAACATCGCGCTCGACGAGAAATCGGGGTCTGCGGTCTGGGCCCTCAAAGGCGTGGTCAGCAGCCTGCGCTATACCACCCGTGCCGAGGCGGTGGACTTGCTGGCCCGCTCTGAGGGGCTAGGCCGGCCAGCCGCCACGCGCGGCGTGCTCATCCCCATCCGCAAATCACCCGCCTGGTGGGCATTGGCGCAGGATGAGCGCCGCGCCATCTACGAAGAGCAGTCGCGCCACACCAGCATTGGCATGAAATATCTACCGCATATCGCCCGGCGCCTGCACCATAGCCGCGATTTAAGCGAGCCTTTCGATTTCTTGACCTGGTTCGAGTTCGCGCCCGCGCATGAAGCCGCATTCGATGCTCTGCTCGGCGAATTGCGGGCCAGCACGGAATGGACCTATGTGGACCGGGAAGTAGAATTCCGCTTTGATCGGGTGGCTTGAGCGGCCCTAAATCACCGGCTCAACGCGCATGACTTCCGGCACATAATGCTTGAGCATGGTCTCTATCCCCTGCTTGAGCGTGAAGGCCGATGAAGGACAGCCCGCACAAGAGCCGCGCAAATGAAGCTTCACGACGCCCGTATCCTGCACCCAGGAATGAAAGGTGATGTCCCCGCCATCCTGCGCCACCGCGGGGCGAATGCGCGTCTCGATCAATTCCTTGATCTGCAGCACGATGCCCGCCGCATCGCCTTCATAGACGGTCTCGTCGTCAGCGGCGGGCGCGTCGATATCGGCATCGCGAAACACAGGCCGGCCCGAGACGAAGTGATCCATGATCGCGCCGAGAATGGCGGGCTTGAGATGGGGCCAATCGGCCTCGGCTGCCTTGCTGACCGTCACAAAATCTGCGCCCAGAAAGACGCGCTCAACCCCAGAGATCGCGAACAGGCTTTGCGCCAAAGGCGATTCCACCGCGCCGCGGGCATCGAGATAATCGCGCACACTCGGTGATACCGCCCGCCCGGGCAGAAACTTCAAGCTGGCAGGATTGGGCGTTGTTTCGGTTTGGATAAACATCCGCAGGGCACCTTTGTTGAGTGTGCAAGTAGGTTTTTGCCGCGCCTGGGTCAAGTCAGCGCTCGTGGTGCTCCTGGTGCTCTTGGTGCTCCTGCTGTTCATGCTCGGTATGGGTATCGGCGGCCGGCCGGCGGGGTATGCCCACTTCGAACAGCACCTCAACTGGGCCTGCCTGCTCAAAATTCAGGGTGATGGGCACGGTTTCGCCAGAGACTAACGGGCGATTCAGATCAAAAGCCATCAAATGCAGCCCGCTTGGCTCAAACGCCAATTGCCCTTGCCCCTGCAGCGCCAAAGGCGCATCTACGCGCCGCATGGCCACGAGGCCGGTGTCGGTTTTGATGTGCTCATGGATCTCCACGCGGCCGGCGATCGGGCTCGAGGCGCTCAGCAAGCGATCGGTGTTCGCCGCATGGTTGACCAGCAGCAGATAGGCAGCGGTGTTGGCACCTGCCGCGCCGGGCCGCACTACGGCCTGCGAGACGCCCAAACTGCCGATCTCCTGGGCCTTCTGCGCAACCGACTCAGCGGCGGGCGCGGCGGGTTTTGGCCCGCAGCCCAAAAGCGCCAAGCCCGAGGCCGCACTCAGCGCCAGCAGCGCCGCCCTAACTTGCCTAGCCATATCACTCTCCTGCCGCCAATTCGAGCCTGCTTGTAGCCTAGCGCGGTTTCGGCGCAACATCCCTGGTGTTTGCGTCAACATCACAGGTCAACATGAAGCCGATCTCGATGCGCAGCCAGCTGCGCGCTTTTCAATCTGCCCATGCCGGCACACCTGACCCAGCCTTCGAGGCCGATCTGGCTTTGCTGCGCCACAAGGATTTGGATCTGTCGATCAAGCTGGGCGCGCTATTGGCCTTTGACGCTTTGCTGATGACGGTTGGCGTCAACCCCGTTTCCGCCTCCCCCGGCGCGCCAATGAGCCTCGATGCGCGCTCAGACCCCGCAATCGTGATCGCCTGTTTGAGCGGTCTGGCCATTTTGATGGTGGCGGCGATGGGCTGTGTGCGGGGCATTTTGATCGGCGAGGATGTGGGCGGCGAGGGCCTTGGCGAGGATCCGCGTGCCCATGTGCAGCGCGTATTCGCGGCCTATGCCGTGGCGATCGATGCGCAGGCGCGGCTGCTGACAATGTCCGGCTGGCTGACCGTGCTGGGCGGCGCGGTCGCCACCAGCGCCTGCCTGTGGGCCGTGCTCGACAAATTCTTCTAGGCACCAGGGAACACCAAGGCTTGCGCGGCGGCGACGGCGGCCCTAATCAGCGCCAATGGCTGACACATTGCATTTTTCTTTGGTCTCTCCCGAGCGGGAAGTGTTCTCCGGCGCGGTCCAGCAGGTTGTGGTTCCCGGCACGGAGGGGGATTTTGGCGTGCTGGCGCATCACGCCCCGCTGATGAGCACGATCAAGCCCGGCTTGCTGCGCATTTTCACCGGTGAGCGCGAAGTGCGCATGTTCATCAATGGCGGCTTCGCCGATGTGACGCCGGCTGGCTTGACCATTCTGGCGGAAGACGCGGTCGATCTCGCGCAGCAAGACGCCGCGGCGCTTGAGCAGCAGCTGCAAAGCGCGCGCGAAGAGCTCGCCGCCGCAGGCCAAGATGCGCCGCGCCGCGCCGCCGCCCAGCACGCTTTGGCCCGGCTCACCGCCTTGCTCGCCGCCTTCCGCGCGCAGTAAAGTGGGGGCGCACCCGCTCGCCGCGCACCAACAGCATCATCGCGGCTTTCCCCCAAAACCGGCAGGAGAGGCCCTGTGGCCCGTCTCGCTCACCCCGCAGCGATCAGCCGCATGAACTTCTGGGTTTGCTCGGCACCAGCGAAATAGGCCTTGGCCCCCTCATCTTCATTGAGCCTGGCGAAGGCATCGCGCACCGCCTCGGCCTCTGGCGAGCCGCCCAGGAAGGCCCCTTCGGTTTCGAAAATCTTGGCCACCGCGAACACACCTGCACCGGCTGTCAACACAACGCCGGTCGGTGCACCCTCGCTCGCTAGAAAGACCACGCCCGGCGTCACCGCTTCGGGCTTGAGCATGTCGAATATCTGCTGCGGCATGCCGAGATTTTCGGTCATGCGCGTGGCGGCCACCGGCGAAATGGCATTGACGTGGATATTGTTCTTTTGCCCCTCCAGCTTCAGAGTATTCATGAAGCCGATAATGCCCAGCTTGGCTGCGCCGTAATTGCTTTGGCCGAAATTGCCATAAAGCCCCGATGACGAGGTGGTCACCACGATGCGCCCATAGTTTTGCGCGCGCATGATTTCCCACACCGCTTTGGCGGGCTTCATCGTGCCCATCAAATGCACGTCCACCACTTTGGTGAAATCGTCGATTTCCATCTTGGCAAAGGATTTGTCGCGCAAGATGCCAGCATTGGCGATGAGGATATCCACGCGCCCGAAGGCCTCCATGGTCTGTGCCACCATGCCCGCCACACCGACATCATCGGTGACGGAGGCACCATTGGCGATGGCCTCCCCACCGGCCGCGCGGATTTCCTCCACCACCTTCAGGGCCGCGGCCGAGGAGCCACCCGCCCCATCCACCGAGCCGCCGAGATCATTGACCACGACCTTGGCACCGCGCCGCGCCAGATCCAGCGCGTGGCACCGGCCGAGCCCGCCGCCAGCGCCCGTAACGATCGCGACTTTTCCATCAAAACGGATATCGGCCATGGCCCGTGTTTCCTTGTTTTCAGAAGAGCTGATCAAACGGTTTTGGGAAACGGGGGGGCCAGCGTCAAGTGCCAAGCGCGGGGAACAGCGCTTGGAGCGCGCCCAACTTGCTGGCAAGAGGATGCCATGATCACCTCCCCACGCGCACGCCCCGCTCCCAAGCCCCCAAGTGTGGGCATCGTCTCCCTTGGCTGCCCCAAGGCCCTGGTGGACAGCGAACGCATCATGACGCGCCTGCGCGCCGAGGGCTATGCCATCGCGCCCACCTATGAGGGGGCAGATCTGGTGCTGGTCAACACCTGCGGCTTTCTCGATAGCGCCCGCGCCGAGAGCCTGGAGGCCATCGGCGAGGCCATCGCCGAAAACGGAAAGGTAATCGTCACCGGCTGCCTGGGCGCGCAGGCCGATGTGATCCTGGCGGCCCATCCCAAGGTTTTGGCCGTCACCGGCCCGCAGCAATATGAAGCGGTGATGGCGGCCGTGCACGGCCAGCTGACGCCGCCGCACGATCCCCTGTTTGATCTGGTACCCGAAGCGGGCCTGCGGCTAACGCCGCGGCATTACGCCTATTTGAAAATCTCCGAGGGCTGCAATAATCGCTGCTCATTCTGCATCATCCCGTCTTTGCGCGGGGATCTGGTCTCGCGCCCGGCGGGCGCGGTGCTGAAAGAGGCGGAGGCCTTGGTGGCAGCCGGGGTCAAGGAATTGCTGGTGATCAGCCAGGATACCTCAGCCTATGGCATGGACGTGCGCTACCGCGAGAGCCAATGGCGCGGCCGGCCAGTCAAGGCCAAGTTTTTCGATCTCGCGCAAGCGCTGGGGGAATTGGGCGTGTGGGTGCGCCTGCACTATGTCTACCCCTATCCCCATGTCGATCAGGTCATTTCCTTGATGGCGGAGGGCAAAATCCTGCCTTACCTCGATATCCCCTTCCAGCATGCCAATCCGCGCATCCTGCGGGCCATGCGCCGGCCGGCCGATCATGAACGCGTGCTGGAGCGCATCGCTGGCTGGCGGGCGCAATGCCCGGAACTGACCATCCGCTCTTCGTTCATCGTGGGCTTTCCTGGGGAAACCGAGGAGGAATTCGAGGAATTGCTCGATTTTATCGAAGCAGCGGGCATCGATCGGGCCGGCTGTTTCAAATATGAAAATGTCTCCGGCGCGGGCTCACACGATCTTCCCAACCAAATCGATCAAGACGAGATCGATGCGCGCTACGAGCACTTTATGGAGACGCAGCTGCGTTTGGCCGATGCCAAATCCCAGGCCTTGATCGGAAGCAGAATGGATGTTCTGGTCGATGAATGGGATGAGGACGAAGCCGCCTTCGCCTGCCGCGGCAAGGCTGACGCGCCTGAAATCGATGGCGTTGTTTGGGTGGAAACGCAGCAAAAGCTCAGCCCGGGGGATATCCTCAAGGTGCGCATCCATGGTGCCGACGGGCATGAATTGCGCGCAAAACCCTTTTGAGAAGGCCTCAAACCTTCAGCTTGCGCACCACCAGCACATCCAGCGCCTTGGCCACGCGTGTACGCATGATGTCTTCGGCGCGGGAAAGATCCAGCAACTGGGTCATGGCCTCGATATGGGCATCGACGACGCGGTGGTCAAAGCGCGGGCTGGCACCCACCCCCTGAATGTAGGTCATCAGGCTTTTTGAGGCCGCGCCCAATAGCGGATCATTGATTTCCACCACGACAGCATCAAATTCCGCTGAGATGGCATACATTTGTCGTATGGCGCGCCGGTCTCCGCTGGTGAGCGTCTTGGCCACGTTGCGGGCGGTATCGAGCTTCGATTTCGCGAGGCTTTTCAAGATTTGCGCCTCCGGGCCATCCTCATCGATCTCGGCTTCGTCATCGAACAGACGCCGCATGGGGCCATCATAATCGGCGACCAGCTTTCGCCGCCGGCACGGGCCAACATAGACATACGAATCCACAAATTCGCGGCGCTTGTTAAAGACCGCGTCCAGCCGGCGCAAAATGCCATCGGTGTTGAACGGCTTGACCAGATATTCGTCCACGCCAGCGTTTTGGGCGGCTTGCACGTCCGCCGCGGTCTTCTTGGAGGTGATCATGATGATCGGCACGTCGCGCCGGATCAAGGTGGCGTGGCGGCGGATCATTTTGGTGAGTTCGAGGCCATCAACAGGGTCCATGACCCAATCGGTCAGCACCACGTCCGGCGAAAAGAGCTTGGCGGCCTCCTGCGCATCCGCGGCCGAGGCAGCGGGCTCAATCATGTTGGCACCGGCGGCACGCAGGGTTTCGCAGGTCAAGGCCCGCTGAAAATGGCTGTCATCGACAACCAAAAAGCGCGTGGCTTTCAATTTTTCCTGGATAGGGTTCATCATGCGCTCTTATTGCTCGCTCAGCCTGGGTCTGCTCAAACTGATCCAGCTTGATAGGAGCCCGAAGCTCTAAACTCTTCAAACAGCGCATGATCCCACTGATATGCTGCCAATCGATCGGATCATGCATTGGCACATTAGCCACATAACTATGAGAATATGGTGAATGCGGTGGCCGTATTGTCTGGCGGTGCTGGTTTGCGTACGCCAAAGCGCCAAAATGCACCAGATGCCCATGATTGCGGGGAAAGGAAGCAGATCGCCAAGCGCTCAGCCTCTTTCGGTCAATTCCCCAATATTCATGAAAATCACCGGGCCTTCCGTCGGCCCGCGATAGGCCCCGACCGCCCCATTCACCTTCAAGGCGATGGCGGTGAGCCGCCAGGCCTCCAGCTCGGTGGCGCGCTGGCGGCTTTCGGTGAGCTCTGGCAAGGCATGCGCCTCGCCAAACCAACGGGTGCGTTCTGCAAAGGCGCGCAGGCGGGTGCGCACCGAGGGATGGTCCCAGCCCCAGGAAAAGATTTCGATTGCGGGGTTCCAGGAGCCAATAATCTGCACCGGCGCTGTGGCCAGCTCTCCGTTGGCGCGCTCAAACTGGATCAGCCCGGCGGATTGATCGACCGTCCAGCTGGCGTGGGCCAGCCGCGCGCGCTTGGCCAAAACGCCTTGACGGTGTTGCAAATCGCGCCAGGCCTCGGCCCAATAGCGCTCCACATCCACTTTTTCCCCGGCCCAGGGCACCCCGCCTCCCTCCGCACGGGTATCTGCCGCCCCCAGCAGGCGCCGCGCCCAGTCAAGACTTGTGCTCGCAGCGGTCATCCGATGCGTTTACCAAACTTTGCCCCCTTAGGGCAAATCACGCTCTGGCTGCAATTTGCGCCCACCTCGCCCTACGGTAAGCGCCTTGATCACCCCGCGCAGGGTCTGAACCTCTTGTGCCGTAAGCTGTGCGCGCAAAAACAATGCCCGCAAATGCTGCTTCATGAGCGATTCTTTATCCGGTGGATGAAAGAAGCGGCCCAGGGTCAATTCCTCTTCCAGATGGCTGAACAGGCCTTCCAGCTCTTCGTGCGCGGCGGGCGGCGCGTGACTGGCGCGAAACCAAACCGGGATGTCGCCAATCTGACGCGCCTCGCCATAGGCAAAGCAAAACAGCATGACGGCCTGCGCCAGGTTCAGCGAGGCGGCACCCGGATTGACCGGATAGGTCAAGATGGCATCGGCCCGGGCCACCTCGTCGCTGGTTAGCCCATTGGCTTCGGGGCCAAACAGCACGGCCGGCCGCTCCCCCGCCGCCAGCAAGGCTCGCACGCGCTCCGCTGCAGCGCGTGGCCCCAAAACGGGTTTTTCCATGAAACGCGGGCGCGCCGTGGCCGCGATCACATAAGTGGTATCAGCCAGGGCGGCCTCCAGGGTCCATTCCAGCGCCGCGCCGTCCAGCACCACGTCCGCGCCAGAGGCCACCGCATAGGCCTTGGGATTGGGCCAACCATCGCGCGGATCGAGCAGACGCAGGCCAGTCAGGCCGAAATTGCGCATGGCGCGGGCGCAGGCCCCGATGTTTTCGCCCATTTGTGGGCGCGCCAGCACGATGACCGGCCAGGCCTCCGCGATGGCGGCCGGCATGTCCGCGGCGCGGGTCATGAGGCAGCGGCCGCCAGCGCGCTATCGACTTGCGCCTGGGTGGTGGCCCAGGAACAGACCAAGCGGCGGGTCAATGGGCCATCCGCCGGCCAAGCATAAGTGCTGGCCCCCGCTTCGTCCAAACGGGCCACCAAATCAGCCGGCAGGTCCACGAAAACTTCGTTGGCTTCGATGGCGTGGCGCAGTAGACCGCCTGCCGCGCTCAGCCCTGCGCCAAGCCGCTGGGCCATGGCATTGGCATGGGCGGCCAGCTCCCGCCACAGCCCGTTTTCCAGATAGCCCACCATTTGCGCCGCCAAAAACCGGTGCTTGGAGACCAAATGACCCGACCGCTTGCGCAAATGCGGCAAAGCCGCGCGCATGGCCGGATCGAAGCAGACGATGGCCTCCACCCCCATGGCCCCATTTTTGGTGGCCCCAAAGGACAACATGGATACGCCGCTGCGCCAGCTCAGCTCCGCGGGCGTGGCCCCGGTAAAGGCCAAGGCATTGGCAAAACGCGCGCCATCCATGTGCAGAGCCATGCCCCGGTGGCGGCAGACCTCGGCCAGCGCCGCGATATCGGAAGGCCGATACACCGTGCCGCTTTCAGTGGCCTGGGTGATGGAAACGGCGAAGGGCTGCGCGCCGTGCACCCATGCGCGGCTATAGCGCGCGGCGGCCTGGTCAAGTGTGTGGGGCACCAGTTTGGCGCTGGGCCCGTCCAGCAATAGCAGCCGCGCGCCGCCGCTATAAAATTCCGGCGCGCCGGCTTCGTCCTCGGCGATATGCGCGAAGCGGTGGCAAAACACCGCGCCCCAAGGCGGGGTCATGGCCGCTAAGCCGATGGCATTGGCCGCCGTCCCAGTGGGCAGGAGCAGCACGGCGCAATCGGTTTCAAACACCTCGCGCAGCAAGGCCTCGGCGCGCGCCGTCCAGGGATCCGCGCCATAGCTGGGGGCCGCACCGCTATTGGCCTCTGCCATCGCGGCCAGGATGGCCGGGTGGATGGGCGCGGCATTATCCGAAGCGAAGCTCACGGGCCGACTTGGCCCGCCGGACGTGCAGCCAGGCGCTCACGCCACGCCTTGAGATGGGGCGTGTTTTCCTCGGGGCGCCATTTCATCATTTTGGCGAAATCCATGCCGGCGGCCGCGGTAATATCAGCGATGGAAAAGCGCTCCCCCGCGATCCAGGGCTGGCCGGCCAATTGCTGATCGAGCCATACGGCCATGCGCTTGGCACCGCCTTCATAGAAGCTGGCCACATCTGCTGATTGGCGGGTCTCGATCGCCGCCAAGCCCGGATGGCCATGGCGCACCCACATCATCAAGGGCATGGCGAACGCCAGCTCGACCCGGCGATCCCACATTTCCAGAAACGCGCGTTCTGTGGCGTCGCGGCCCATGAGATTGGGCTCGGGGTAAAGGCCTTCCAGATAGGTGCAGATCGCCCGGCTCTCCGTGAGGCACGTGCCGTTATCGAGCTCCAGCGTCGGCACCTGGCTGAGCGGGCTTTTGGCGCGAAACTCTGCGGTGCGATGGGCCCCAGCCGGCAGATCCAGCACTTCGATGGGGATATCGCTAACGCCCTTTTCGGCCAAAAACATCGCCACGCGGCGCGGATTGGGGGCGTAAGGTGCCATATAGAGTTTCATGCTTGCTCCGGTGTGACTTCAACCAAGACCGTAAACCGCGCGCGGCAAAGCCGCCACCACCGCGCCAGTCAGGCAGGATGCCAAAAAACCCGGCAACAAGGATTTCCAGCACAATTCCAGCACCTCGGCCCGCCGGTGCGGCAAGAGCGTAACCAGGCCCGCAGCCATAATGCCCACCGAGCCCAGATTAGCAAATCCGCATAGCCCATAAGTGAGGATTACGCGGGTGCGCGGCGCGATCTCCTGCACCGGGATGGCGGCCAGATCGAGATAAGCCGCAAATTCCGTCAGCGCCATTTTGGTGCCCAGCAAGCGCGCCGCTATGGCGAGATCGGCCTGCGTGATGCCCATGGCCCAGGCCACCGGCCAGAACAGCCAGCCGAGCAGGCGCCCCACGCTGAGCGGCGCGCCCAGCACGTCTGGCGCAGCCCCGAGGCCCGCATCCGCTAGCGCTACCAAAGCCACCAGCACCAGCAAGGTCGCCCCGACATTCAGCGCAATGGCCAGCCCATCGGAAACGCCCTTCAGCAAAGCATCCATCACCCCGTCATAGCGCAGCTGGGAATCATAGGTCGCGCCGGCGCCGCCCATCCCCTTTGCCTCCGGGATCATCACCCGTGCGAGCAACACGCCCGCCGGGGCCGTCATGATCGAGGCCGCCAGCACATGCCCGGCAGCGCCAGGCAAAGTCGGGCCCAGCAGCGCGGCATAGGCCGCCATGGTCGAGCCGGCGACGGTCGATAAGCCCACCGTCATCAACAGAAACAATTCTGAGCGGGTCAGCCGGTCCAGATAGCCGCGTATCACCAACGGTGCCTCGACCATGCCTAAGAAGATATTGGCGGAAACCGCCAAAGCGCTGGCCCCGCCCAGCCCCAAGGTTCGTTGAAAGACCATCCCAAAAACGCGGATTAGCGCGCCCAAAATCCCCACATGCCAGAGCAAAGCCGACAGGGTGGAGACCACCAGAATGATCGGCAAAACCTGGAAGGCGAACACGAACAGGCCCTGCGGCTGCTCTACCGCAAAGGGTTGCGCCCCGCCGCCCAGATAGCCGAACACAAATCGCGTACCCGCTTGCGTGGAGCGGGTCAGGCCCTCCATGGCGCCATTGGCCGCCTGCGTGGCGACCGCCGCCCACGGGGTCGCGAAGAACAGCGCCACGATGCCCGCCTGCAGCGCCAGCGCCCCAAGCGTGAGCAGCCAAGGAAAACGCCGCTTATCCTCCGACAGGCCCCAGCAGGCTAGGATGATCAGAGCCAAGCCCAAAATCGCGCGCGCATTTTCCCAATCATAAATCACTAAGCCTTCTCACCCCCGCTTTCCACAGCCCGCAAGAAAACCATACCTCGACTTCGCCCAAATCGTGATGGAACCTTTCCTTAACGCTCGGAGAATAGTTTTCCACCATGCAAGCGCGCACCTTAACGCGAAATGTGGCCCTAAGCCCACCCGCGCCGAAAAAAGCGCAAGCGGATCGCCCCTGGCCGCTCCGGGCCAGCCTGCTGCTCGTGCTGATCGCCAGCCTCTGCCTTTGGGGTGGGACTTTTCTGATTTTCCGCATGCTAATGGCCTTTTTCGCCTCTGAGCTTTAGGGCTTCGCTGCCGGGACGCGTCCCTCCGTCACGCCACACCCTCCGTCATGCCAAAGGCGGAGCGAAGCGGAGAGCAGTGGCATCCAAGGATCCCCCCTCGCCTCCCGCACGGTGGGATGACGCAATACCCTCTCCGTCATGCCACTGGCGGAGCGAAGCGGAGAGCAGTGGCATCCAAGATGGATCCCACCGCTGCCTAAGGCCCGGTGGGATGACGCAATACCCTCTCCGTCATGCCACTGGACGCGCGCAGCGCGGAGCTTTGGCATCCAAGATGGATCCCACCGCTGCCTTCGGCCCGGTGGGATGACGCAAGGGTCCTCCGTCATGCCACACCCTCCGTCGTGCCACTGGCGGAGCGATGCAACGAGCAGTGACTGGCGGCCTAATGGCCTCAGGCCAGCCAAGCCGGGCGCACGCAAGGCTTGCACAGATCACGCGCCACGGCCCCGTGGGCGATGGCGCCGGCGCAGACGTTCAGCCCTTCCGCCAGGTGCGGATTTTCCTGCAAGGCCCGCTGCACGCCCTTGTTGGCCAGCTCCAGAGCGAACGGCAAAGTGGCGTTATTGAGCGCAAAAGCCGAGGTGCGCGCCACCGCGCCCGGCATGTTGGCCACGCAATAATGGATGACGCCATCGACCACAAAAACCGGATCATGGTGGGTGGTGGCCCGTGATGTCTCGAAACACCCGCCCTGATCGATCGAGATATCCACCAGAACCGCGCCGGGGCGCATGGTTTTGAGCATGTCGCGGGTGATCAGGCGGGGCGCGGCCGCCCCCGGCACCAACACCGCGCCGATCACGAGATCGGCCTCCATGACCGCCGCCTCCACCGCCGCGCGGGTGGAATAAACCGTCTCCAGCCGGCCATTGAATTCGCGATCCAGCTCTTCGAGGCGGGTGGGGTTTTTATCGAACACGGTGACGCGCGCGCGCATGCCCACGGCGATTTGCGCGGCGTTATAGCCGGCCACGCCGGCCCCCAAGATCACCACATCGGCGGGGCGCACGCCTGGCACACCACCGAGCAGCACGCCGCGCCCGCCATGGTTTTTCTCAAGGAAATTGGCCCCCACTTGGATGCTCATCCGCCCGGCCACTTCGCTCATCGGCTTGAGCAGCGGCAGGCGGCCCTGCGCATCGGTGACGGTCTCGTAGGCGATGGCGGTGGCGCCGGACTGCATCAGGGCCTCGGCTTGCTCCGGATCCGGTGCCAGATGCAGATAGGTGAACAATGTTTGCTCAGGGCGCAGCATGGCGCATTCCTGCTTTTGCGGCTCCTTAACCTTGACGATCATTTCCGCGTCCGCGAACACCGCCGCGGCGTTGGGCGCGATGGTCGCCCCGATCTGCACATAGCGCTCATCGCCCGCGCCGATGCCGAGGCCGGCCCCCGCCTCGATGCTGACGCTATGCCCGGCCCGGACCAATTCGGCGGCACTTTCGGGCGTCAACCCAACCCGATATTCCTGCGGCTTGATCTCTTTGGGGCAGCCGATACGCATGGGACGTTTCCTCGTGTTTACTTTGCCCTGGTTTAGCGCCGCATCCCGGCCGCGCGCAAGCCAAGCGGCTCAATCCCCGGCTCGCGAATCCGCTCCCGGTTCGCCGTGCCAATGCGCCTTCAGCACCGCAGCGAATTCCCGAGGCCGCTCATGGCAGGCCCAATGGCCCGCGTCTTTCTCGATGTGGAGCGGTAAGCCTCTTTGGCGCGCGAAACGCTCCGCGACAGGAAGGCGCACATAGGGATCCCTCTCGCCCCAAAAGATTTGCCCGCGCCGCGGCAGCTTCAAGAGATCGTCCACCCAATCACCCGCGAATTTCAGCCCGTTGCTGGAGCGGTACAGCCCAAGGATGGATTGGCGCATGGTGCGATCGATCCTTGGCACGTCTTGCTCGGCCAAAGCGCGGGGCATGCCGCCAGCCAATAGCCCGCGCTGCAAGCCCATGCGATTGCGCATAAGAAGCATCACAAATTCACCGAGCCAAGGCGTGGCCCACGCGCGGGCGGTCAAATGCCCCCGATATTCAGGGTCAATCACCGCGTTGGTGACGCACCAGCTCGAAACGAGATCCGGGCGTAGGCTCGCCGCGCGGAGCACCAAAAGCGCGCCCCAATCATGCCCCACGAGATGAACGGGGCGGCCAGCGCGCTCCATCTCTCCAACCAACCAGGCGGCGTAGGCATCCTTGGTTTGGTCAAAGCCGGCAGGGATCGGCGTGCCGAAACCGGGCAAAGCCGGTGCCAGAAAGCCCCCGGGCGCAAGATCGAGCGCCTCTAACACGGGCTGCCACAATACGGGCGTGTCGGGCACACCGTGCACGAAGAGGATCATCTGCGGCTTTTCCTCTGCTCCGCCCCTCCGCGCTTGAGTCCCTCAGCGCAGCAGGCCGCGCTTTTGCATGGCTGAGGCATACCAAATGAAGAAGATGCAGCCGGCCGCGATGATAAAGTTCATGATCCAATTGGTGCCGATGACTTCCCCACCGTTGGTTAGAAAATCGTTGTAAACGAGGCTGAGCAAGAAGGCCAAAAAGGAGATCACATAAACCGGCAAGGCCCATTTGCTGCGCAGCAGCAAAAGGATGGTGCCGGCCAAGGCCCCACAAACGCCAATCGCCCAGACGCCGATGGCCCAAGTGGGCATGGCCCCAAAATAGGCGATTTGCGCATCCGTCATGCCAACAGAGCGCAGATAGGCCGCCCCGCCCGATTGCGACATGAAATAATCAAAGGCCCCAAAGCCATTCCAAGGCAGCCCGATCAGGCCAACCAGCCAGAAATGCCAAGGCGCTTTTTGCTGTTTTGCTGTGTGTGTCATGCATCCCTCCCGCTTTTTCTTCAGCTTACCGCATCCTGCGTTTTGCGAAAGCGTGGCCCATGAGCCACGCTCACGGGCTGGGGATACGATTCGATGGCGGTGAAACCCGCGTCGTATGAGGCCGCTTGGAGCGGAGAGCGGGGGTGACCCCGTCCCCCGCCCTTGACGGGGCGCGGCCGCAAGTGCTCCGACTTGGTGGCCTCGTGAGTCAGCACCAACACAAAGCGGGCGTGATTCTCGATTTTTTCCCGGAGATGCTTGCCGAGCTCAACGCCAGCCATGGGCTGCTCTTGCGCCATCCAAGGCGGCAGGCCCGCTTCTCGCAGCGCGTCAGCCACTTTCTGCGCTTTGCTGCGATCTTTAAAAGAATAACTTATAAATGCAGCGGTCATGCTAGCCCCCTCGTTTCTTGAACGCTAGAGCGCATTCAAGAAAAGTGGAGTTGCGGTTTTCTGTCCGAATGCGCTCTAGCTTATTGAAGCAGAGCATTTTTCGAATCAGAAATCGACTTCGATTTCTTTGAAAATGCTCTGGGTGCTAGCCTGGTGCCTGGCAAGTGCCGAGCGCCCTCAACGCCCCGCCGCCATCACGGCTTGGCCGCGGCCTTCTCATAGGTGGCCTCCAAGCGGGCAAAGCGGCCCTCCAAAACGTCACACTCCCGCTTGCAGCGATCAATGGCCTTTTGCAGACGCCCCAAATGCGGCTCGGCCTTGTCCAAGTCACCTGCCAGCACCAGGATGGTGGCCAGATCCACACGCGCATCCTGATAATTCGGATCAAGATCCAGCGCCCGCCTCAAGGCCGCCACAGCCCGCTTAAACTCGCCTTGGCGCGCGGCCGAAATCCCCGCCATGTAATTAAGTACAGCCCGCCCCTGCGACTCTTCGCGGATGTTAAATTCGCCTGTCTTCACTGGAGTAAACTCCAAATAGACTCTCACACTTGTTGCCAACACGTTAAATCGCGTTTCGGCGAGAGCGTAATTGCCGGTGCGAAAAGCCGCAAACGCGTTGCGCAATTTCACATCGGGCAGCGTCCCAAAAGGATCAGCGGTAACCACCACTTCATCTTCTGGCGCGGCTGGCTTCGGCGCAGCGCTCTCTTGCGCCAATGCGGGCTGGATTAGCAATGAAGCGGCGACAAAGGCGTGCCTGAAGAATGACATTGAGCACTCCAATACACTAAGTGTTGAAAAAACGCCCTATCGGCCGATTTAAGTCATTCCAATCGATCGGATCATGCCTTGAGCCCCCGCGCGGCGCACCGCTCGCAGGTTAGCATGTTGGCATGGTTTGTTGAATCATAAATAGGTGAGAAGTCTTGGTTTCCGCTGGTCTGAAACCGTCGCCGGCCAGCGTAAGCAGCGAGCCCGGCGTCGGCCCCGTGTTGGTGCCAATCCCACCCTTGACGGGGCGCGGCCATGCGTGCTCAGCTTTTTGCTTACGGGGAGTCCCTAACGTGGTTTTGCGCCGGGGCTGAGAGGCGGCAGGGTTTGGCCAAGGCCAAGCGATGCCGCGACCCGCTGAACCTGATCCGGATCATGCCGGCGTAGGGAGGGAAAATGCGCTATTCACTCGCCGCGGCGAGTCTCCTCTTCGTTTCCGCGCCGCTGTGCGCGCGCGCCGAGGTACCGGCCCCGCCGCAAGCGCAAGAGGCCCCCACCAGCGACGAAATCGTGGTGGTGGCCCTCGGGCACGGGGAAAGCGGCTTCGATGCCCCGGCCTCCATTGTGCAACTCGATGAAGAAACCTTGCGCCAAAGGGCCATCCGCAGCCTGGACGAATTGGCGCAGGCGGTGCCCGGTTTGTACTTAATCCGCGATCAAGATCCCGGAACGAATATTCTGTCTCTGCGCGGCACCACCAGTGATCGTTTGCAGGCGGCGGCCGTGGCTTTTCTGGTTGACGGCGTGTTGCTGGCCGATACCGAGCTGTTCACCGCGCCGCTGTTTGATCTGGCCGACGTGCAAATCGTGCGCGGCCCGCAAGGGGCCTTGTTTGGCAAAAATGCCGCCGGGGGCGTGGTGGCGTTGGCCGCGCGCACCGGGGCCGATGGCCAAGGTGCCTATCTGCGCGCGCTATACGGCACCGGCGATCGGCGCGAGTTTGAGGCGGCTATCGGTGGACCGATTGGTAGAGGCTTTGGCCTGCGCGCCGCGGGCTATTGGACGGATTTGAAGGGCCAAATCGTCAACACCTTCCTCAATCAGCGCGTGGATGCCGAGGAGCGCCGCGCCCTGCGCCTCAGCGCTGATTGGCAAGGCGGCCCGCTCCGCCTGGATGGCAAGCTGCAATGGCTGGAAGAAGATGGCGGCGCGGCCTATGCCTCCAGCGGGGATGTCACCGGCGATTTCGGCGGGCGGCTAAGCGGACCTGCCCTCACTTTGCCCTTCGGGGATTTCCCCGGCAGCGCCTATCGCCGCTGGCTGAACGGCACATTGCGGGCGCGGGCCGATTTCGGCGCATTGCGCGCGCATCTGACGCTAGCGCGCGACATCTACAACAAGCGCTTTGTCGAAGAATTGGATTACCGCAACGGCGCCTTGACGTTTTTCGGTGCGCCGCTGTTTCCCGATGGCCTGCAGCCCATCGCCCAACCGGTGGATCTCCACGCCTCCACCCTCGATATCGGCCTGGAGGGCAATTGGGGCACGCTGGCCTGGCGCGTCAACGGCTTCATCCAGGATCTCAACCGCGTGCGCGTGGATGATTTCGGGCCCCTCTTGTTTGGCGCGCCGCCCAGCCGCTTTGAGACAGACAGCCTGCAAACTGCCGGCGCGATCAGCCTGGATTGGGCCGCGAGTGAGCGCTTGACGCTTTCGGCGGCGGTGCGCCGCGATGCCGATCAGCGAAGCCAGACCATATTAGTGAACCAAAGCGGCGCGCTGATCGAGCAGCGGCGCGAAACTTTCGCCCGCTGGCAGCCGCAGGCGGCCGTGCGCTTCGCGCTGAACCCCAAGGCGCAGCTTTATCTGGCCTATGGCGAGGCGTTCCGCACGGGCGGCTTCAATCCCATTCCCCCGCCCGGGGCCATTTTTGAGGCGGTGTTCGCGCCGGAAACCGTCCGCTCCCTCGAGGGCGGGGTTAAGCTGCGCGATCTGCCCCTTAAAGGGCGGCTGGAGGTGACGGGCTTTGCCTCGCGCACCCGCAATTATCAGAATTACGCCTTCTTTGATGGCAATTCCGTCGCACTTAGCGTCGATGCGGTGCGCACCAAGGGGCTGGAAATCAGCGCGGGCCTGGTGCCGCTGCGTGGCTGGACCCTGGCCTCAAGCTTTGCGCTGGCGGACGCCGAAATCGCCCGCTTCATCGCCCCCGATCCACTCGATACCACCCGCCTGCGCGATTTGAGCGGCAATCAAGTGCCCAATGTGCCGCTGTGGACCACCACGTTCTCGATCACCTATACGCGCCAACTGGCGCGCGATTGGCACCTAACGGCCCGGGCCGATCTCAATGGTGTGGGCCGCACCGTTTATGAGATCGATAATGTGCTGTTCTCCCCGGCGCGGGCGCTGGGCGATGCCCGCCTGGAGATCGGGTATCGCAAGCTGACGCTGGCCGCCTTCGCCAAGAACATCACCAATGAGCGATTCGCCATTTCCGCCTTTGGCCAATCCAATCTGGCGCTGCTGGCCGGGCTTGGTCCTAATGGCCCCTTCGATACCTTTACCATCAATCGCGGCCGCCAGGCGGCGATCGAACTGCGCGCCGATTTTTGAGCGAGAGAGAGCCATGCCATTCACCGAGGAGATGTGGGCTGCGGCCGCGCCGATCCGCGCCGCCATGCTGGCCATGCCCTTCAACGCGCAATTGGCGGCCGGCAATTTGCCGCGCTTAACCTTCTCTCATTACATGCAGCAAGATGCGCTTTATCTGGAGGGCTTTGCCAGGGCGCTGGCGCTGGCCGCGGCGCGCGCCCCCGGGGCCGATGGGGTGCTGGAATTTGCCCAGGCGGCGCAAACGGCCATCGTGGTCGAGCGGGCCTTGCAC
>JAKFWI010000184.1 GCA_021731965.1 Hyphomonadaceae bacterium
GGCCACGGAATAGACCGGGCCTTCATGCCCCACAAAGCTTTGCAAAAGCGCGCCATTGCGAGCGTCCCACAGCCTGGCGGTGTCGTCGCTTGATCCCGTCAGCACGGTTTGGCCATCGGGCGCAAAGGCCACGGAATAGACCGGGCCTTCATGCCCCACAAAGCTTTGCAAAAGCGCGCCATTGCGGGCGTCCCACAGCCTGGCGGTGTCGTCGCTTGATCCCGTCAGCACGGTTTGGCCATCGGGCGCAAAGGCCACGGAATAGACCGGGCCTTCATGCCCCACAAAGCTTTGCAAAAGCGCGCCAGTGCGGGCATCCCACAGCCTCGCGGTGTTGTCGTCCGAACCCGTCAGCACGCTCATGCCATCCGGCGCAAAGGCGACAGAAGAGACATAGCCTTCATGCCCCACAAAGCTTTGCAAAAGTGCCCCAGTGCGGGCATCCCAGAGCCTGGCGGTTTTGTCCCAGGAGCCGGTCAGCACGGTTTGGCCATCCGGCGCAAAGGCGACGGCAGTGACCACGTCCTCATGCCCCACAAAGCGGCGCAGAAGCGTGTTATTGGCGGTGGCGGCGGCGAGCTGCGCGCGGGCGGCATCATAGCCATTCTTGCCGGCAAATTTGCGCGACAAGGCATCGCGCTGTGCGGCAGGATCGGCCTGCAGCGCCATCAACATGGCGATGGTGTAATCTCCGGAAGTCGCTTCGCGGATCGCCGCCGCTTCGCGCGCTTTGATATTAGACGATATTTCCGCGACCTGCGCCCCGCGCCGATCCGCCTCCTGCAGATTGCGAAACCCGAAAAAGCCCGCAATCAGCGCCGCGATCAAAAACAGCCCGGCCACGCCTGCGCCGATCATCGTGGCGTTGCGCACGCGCCGATTGGCTCCCGCCGCCAGTTGCAGCGCCGCTTCCTTCTCCGCCAGGCCCGCCTGCGCCTCGGCCTTGAGCTTCGCCTCATAGGCCTCGCTCGCATGGAGGAACGCCTGAACGGAAGCAGGAACATCCGCGCCCGCCGGTGCCCGCCTGGCCCAGGCCAGGGCCTCGCTCAACGCATCGCCGCGCAAGAGATAGGGGCTGTCAGGTGCCGCCCCTCGTCCGCTCCAGCGCGCGGCCTGCTCCTGCAACGCGGTTTGCTGCCGGAGCCAGGCCACATCCGTGCGCAAAGCGGTTTCAAGCTCGAGAAAGCCCTTGGTCTGGCTCGATCCGGGGAGAGCCGGGTTGCGCCAGCACGAAATCCAGTTAATCCCCGCCAGCTGCGGCGGCCGCGCGATATCGGCTGCCACCGGCCCCATCGTCACCACCAGCATGCGCTTGGACAGACGCTCCGCCTCCTCTGCCTCCCACGCGCAAATATCCGAGGCGGCGGAGGTGTCGGTTAGCACGAACACCACCGTATCCGCGCTGAGGATCAGCTCACCGAGGCGCTTTTTCCAATCATCGCCCGCATCGATGCCGTGGCGATCGACCAGAGGCTCGAAGCCCTTATCGCGCAGAGCGAGCTCCAATTCCTCGGAAAAAGAGACATCCGCGCGCGAGTAAGAGATAAAGACTTTGAGCGCGCCCGCCGCCTTGTCTGACAGCGCTTGAATGCCTGGCTGATCCATGATCCGCGCCCCCATCCGCGCCCTTAATCGAACACCGCGATCAGGGCGCTGTCAACGCATCGCCAGGCGCGGCGGCGCGCTTTGCGCAATTAGCGCCTTTGCGCTTGGCCTCAGCGCTGCTACCCAGCGGCCATGACTCCACTGCATCTCATCCGAAATTTCTCCATCGTCGCCCATATCGACCACGGCAAGTCCACGCTCTCCGATCGCCTGATCCAGATCACCGGCGGCCTGACCGAGCGCGAAATGACCGAGCAGGTGCTCGACAGCATGGATATCGAGCGCGAACGCGGCATCACCATCAAGGCCCAAACCGTTCGGCTGGATTACAAGGCCAAGGATGGCCAATCCTATGTCCTCAATTTGATGGACACGCCCGGGCACGTGGATTTCGCCTATGAAGTCTCGCGCAGCCTGGCGGCCTGCGAGGGCGCGCTGCTGGTGGTCGATGCCAGCCAAGGCGTGGAGGCGCAGACGCTGGCAAACGTCTATCAAGCGCTTGATAACAATCTGGAAATCGTGCCTGTTCTGAACAAGATCGATCTCCCCGCCGCCGAGCCGGAGCGCGTCAAGGCCCAGATCGAAGAGGTGATCGGCCTCGATGCCAGCCAGGCCTTGGCCATCTCCGCCAAGACCGGCATCAATATCGAAGCGGTGCTGGAGGCCATCGTCACCCGCCTGCCCCCGCCCAAGGAGGGCGATCCGAACAAGCCGCTGAAAGCGCTGCTCGTCGATGCCTGGTATGATGCCTATATGGGCGTTGTGGTGCTGGTGCGCGTGATTGATGGGGTGTTCCGGCGCGGCCAGCGCGTGAAAATGATGGCCAACGGCTCGGTTTACGGCGTGGACCGCCTCGGCGTGTTTCGGCCCAAAGCCCAGGATGTCGAGAGCCTGGGGCCCGGCGAAATCGGCTTTTTCACCGCCGCCATCAAGGAAGTCGCCGATGCGCGGGTGGGTGACACCATCACCGATGAAAAGCGCGGCATCACAACGCCCTTGCCCGGCTTTCGCCCCGTGCAGCCCGTCGTGTTTTGCGGCCTCTTCCCCGTCGATGCCGCCAAGTTTGAGGATTTGCGCGCCGCCATGGGGCGCCTGCGCCTCAATGACGCCAGCTTCAGTTTCGAAATGGAAACCAGCGCGGCTTTGGGCTTTGGCTTTCGCTGCGGCTTTTTGGGCCTTTTGCACTTGGAAATCATCCAAGAGCGGCTGACGCGCGAGTTTGATCTCGATCTCATCGCCACCGCGCCCAGCGTGGTTTATCACATCAACATGAACGATGGATCGGTGCTGGAATTGCACAATCCCGCCGATATGCCCGATCCCGTGCATATTCGTGAAATCGAAGAGCCGTGGATCAAGGCCACGATTCTGACGCCCGATGAACATTTGGGCGCGATCTTAAAGCTCTGCCAGGATCGGCGCGGGATGCAGCGCGATCTTTCTTATGTCGGCAATCGCGCCATGGTGGTTTATGATTTGCCGCTCAATGAAGTGGTGTTCGATTTCTACGATCGATTGAAATCCGTCTCCAAAGGTTATGCCAGTTTTGATTATGCCATCGAGGCCTATCGCCCCGGTGAATTGGTGAAGATGTCCATCCTCGTCAATGATGAGCCGGTTGATGCCTTGTCCATGCTGGTGCATCGCGGCCGGGCCGAGCATCGCGGCCGGGCCATGTGCGAAAAGCTCAAGGAGCTGATCCCGCAGCATTTGTTCAAAATCCCGATCCAGGCGGCCATTGGCGGGCGCGTGATTGCGCGCGAAACCATCTCGGCGCTGCGCAAGGATGTGACGGCCAAATGCTATGGCGGGGATATCAGCCGCAAACGCAAATTGCTGGACAAGCAAAAGGAAGGCAAAAAGAAAATGCGCCAATTCGGGCGCGTGGAAATCCCGCAGGAGGCCTTCATCGCGGCCCTGAAGATGGATGGGGATTGAGGGCGATCCAACGAGCTAATCCCGATTATGGATTCCGCACGAAAGGATTCGGTGCCGTTACGCCTCAATCAGAGTTTGAACGCTTGCCAATTCACGCCGCGATGACTAGTTATCTGACTAGGTTGCGGAGATCCTCATGAAATCCTGGCCCGTCCAAGATGCAAAAGCCCGCTTCAGTGAGCTTTTGGACACCTGCTTGCGCGAAGGCCCGCAGCTTGTCACCCGGCGCGGCACCGATGCTGCGGTGCTGGTGCCGGTCGCCGCCTGGCAGCGCCTGCAGCAAGCCGCGCGGCCAAGCCTGAAGACCTTGCTTTTGCAGCAAGAAGGACGCGGCGATTTGCCCATCGTTGAGCGCGGGGCGCACAAACGGCGTGCGCCAATCGCGATCGATTGAAGCGCTCGCTTATGTATCTGCTCGACACGATGATCATCTCGGAGCTGCGGCGTCAGCGCCCGCACGGCGCGGTCCTCGCCTGGCTAGCTGGGGTTGACGATGCTGATCTGCGGCTTTCAGCGGTCACACTCGGCGAAATACAGTCCGGCATCGAAATGACGCGCAAGCAAAACCCTTCGCGCGCCGATGCGCTTGAGGCTTGGCTCGACGCGGTGGCGGCGAGTTGGAATGTGCTACCCATGGACGGTGGCGTGTTTCGCCTTTGGGCAAAGCTCATGCACGGGCGCAGCGACGATCTCATCGAAGATGCGATGATCGCGGCAACAGCACGCGTTCACAATCTCATTTTGGTAACCAGGAATGTGCGCGATTTCAAAACCTTTGGCGTGAAAACGCTCGATCCGTTCAAGCCCGCTTAAGCGCCACGGGCCCCGATCTCCCCCCCGCTCAACTCGATAGAAGATTAAGCGTCATTCGGCCTGTAGCCGGATTCTGTCTTGCAACAGCCATCGGCTCTATTTATGTTGCAACGTAGAACATGAGGTCGCCATGCGCGAAATCTCCGTCCGTGAAGCCAATCAAAACTTCTCGCAGCTGGTGGCGGCCGCCGAAGCAGGCGAAACGATCGTCATCACCAAAAACGGGGTTCCCGTGGCCAGGATCCTGCCGCAGGAGGCTGATCGCACCGCCGATCCAGCCTGGGCCCGCGCGCACGCGGCACTGTCGCAAAGCCTGCGTCGGCGGCGGGAAGCCGTGCCTGTCGGCCCGATCGCGGAGGACGATCTCTATGGCGAAAACGCCTGATGCGCGTTGCCATCGATTCGAATGTTTTGATCTATGCCGAATTTGAACCGCATACCGCCAAGGGCCTTCGCGCCGCGGACGTTATCTTGCGCGCTTTGCGCGATTGCGTGATCCCGGTCCAAGCACTTGGCGAATTTCTTCGCTTCACGCAGAGGCGCGCGCCTGGATCATTGGAAGCTGCCATCCAGCAAATTGCGCATTATCGCACCTTGGCGCTAACGCCCGCCACGAATGAGGCCGTGCTTGCGGCGGCTGCGGACATGGCCCGCGCGAACGGCCTCCAATTTTGGGACGCGATCGTTTGCGCCGCTGCAATCGAGGCAGGCGCGAAAGCCCTATTGACCTAAGACATGCAGGATGGGCGCGTGATCAGCGGCTTGCGCATCGTGAATCCGTTTGCCGCGACGAACCATGCAGCGGTGAACAAGATGATTGGCCCTTGAAGCCACAAGCCGGAAACACCTTTTTTAGGCGGGAAGATCAAATGTCAGTCGGCCTATAAGCCGGGTTCTGTCTTGCCTTTGCTTTGGCCGAAACCAAATCAAAAGCATGGGCGACCATTCCTCTGGACCGCGCATCGCTGCGCGGTTCGCGCGACCCACCCGGATGCGGCGCGCAGGCGCGCCTGCTTTTTGCAAAGCTGCATCCCTATTCGGTCTTGCTCCCGGCGGGGCTTGCCCTGCCCGCTTCCTTACGGTCGCGGCGGTGGGCTCTTACCCCACCGTTTCACCCTTGCCGCCCGCCCGAAAGCGGGAGGCGGACTATTCTCTGTGGCGCTATCCCTCGGCCAAAAATCGCTTTCCTGCCGGGCGGGAATTACCCGCCGCCGTGCCTGCGTGGAGCCCGGACTTTCCTCCCGCGCGCCCTTTCGAGCCTTGCGCCGGCGGCCGCCCAGCCGACTGACACCACAAAGCTAGGCCCAATCGCCTGGCGGCTCAAGCGCGAACGCGCCGTTACATGCAAGGAACGATCATCGCGCCAGCAGATCGGCCAGCAGCGCGCGGGTTTGCCCATCGGCGCGGCCGTCCACGCAAGCGGGGCGAAAGCGGCGCTGAAAGGCGGTGATGCAGGCCTGCGTGCTCATGCCATACACCCCGCTTGGATCTTCAAGGCCATAGCCAAAACGCGCCAATTGCGTCTGCAGCCCTTCCACCTGCGCGCCGCGATCGCCAGGGCTGATGGGATCTTTTCCGGCCAATTCCTCCGCGCCGCCGCGCGGCCAAAGCGCGAGGCCCGCCTGCGCCAGCTTGTGCCATGGGAAATGCTCCCCCGGATCGGCCTTGCGCAACGGGGCCACATCCGAATGGCCCAGCAAGGCGGCCGGCCCCAACCCATGGCGGGCGAAAATCTGGCCAACAAGATCGATCACAGCGAGGATTTGCGCGTCTGAAAAGGGCGGCAGGCCAAAATCATGGCCGCCATTGGCGATTTCCACGCCGATGGAGCGATCATTGAGCGCGCTTTCGCCCTGCCAGTTGCCCGCGCCGGCATGCCAGGCCCGCTTGTCTTCGGGCACCAGGCCCTCCACGCGGCCATCCTCCAGCACCAGATAATGGGCGCTGACGGGGCTCAGCGGCGCATCGGCCGCGATGTGTGGGCTTTGCCACGGGCCGCGATAGCGCCCCGCAATGGGGGCTGGATCGCACAGACGCGCCCGGGCGATCTCGCCATTCTGCATGCCCGTGTAATGCAAAATCACCAGGGAAATGGGAAATGCCCGGGCATCCCAATTCGGCGACGCCAGTGTACTCACCCGCCGCTCGTGGCCTCGACCACCCAGCCCTCGGCCGTCCGGCGCGCCTCCAGCACCTCACCGCTTGAGGCTCTGGCGGCGGGCGCCCTGGCCGCTTTGGCCGGCTGGCGCGGGGCCAGTCGCAGCAGGACCCACCCGGCCGCGCCCGCCACAGCCACGAAAATCCCGATCACAAAGGCGAACATCAGCACCAAGGCCCCCAGCACGGCCGCAAAGCCCAGCCCCAGGCTGGCGCTGAACGGGCGCTTGGCGAAATAGGAATTCCAGATCGATCCCATATTGGTCGTCATGTGCACGCCTCCTGCGTGTTGGCCCTCATGGCGCGGAAAGCAAAACCTTTTCCCCGCGAATGGCGGAAAACGCGGCATTGATGGCGGCCGTTTTGGCATGGGCGATGGCCACGAATTGGGCGGGCGCGCCGCCGGCGCTGAGCCGATCGGGGTGATTTTCCGCCGCCAGCCGCCGCCAGGCTTGGCGCACCTCTTCGAGGCTGGCACCAGGAAGCAGGCCCAGAACGCTGTAGGGATCGGAGGGATCGGGCCCCATATTGGTGGCCTTGATGCGGCGAAATTCCAGATCGGAAAAGCCGAATTTATCGGCCACCGTCTTCAGATACTGCAATTCGCTTTCATCCACGGCCCCATCCGCGGCGGCGATGTGAAACAGGCCATCCAGCACATCTTCCAGCAAACAGGGCCGCGCGCGATATTTGCGCCCGATCTGCCGGGCATAGGATTCATAGCCATGGATTGTTTGCTTGGCCAAGGCGAAGACGCGCCGAAAGGCCGCCTCCTGCCCGGGCGGCGGGCGAAACACATGCGCGGCCGCCAGCAATTCCGATTCCGTGACTTCGCCATCGGCTTTGGCCATTTTGGCGGCCAGCCCGATCACGGCGGCGGTGAAGCCCACATCCCCTGGGGCTGGCGCGCATTCTTCATGCGGGGCGGGCGGATCCGCTTCCACATCGAAGGCACGCGCCGCCAGCGCCAGAAGCTCAGACCAAACGGACATGCCCCATCATTGCCGGGCGCGCGAAAATGTTCAACGCCAAGATGCGCTTGTGTGCACAGGTCTGCATGAAGATGTGGTTAGAATCACGCTGGGTGAAGTCAAAATGCTGCGGTTTCAGGCCTTAAGCGGCCAGGCTATGGCCTGAATCAGCGAGCAAATCGCGGATGGCAGCGACCAGAATGGGCCTATCCGCCGGCTTCATGAGATAACGCGTGGCCCCATGGGCCTTGGCCTTGGCTGGATCGTCCACCACGGTGTAAACCAAAACCGGCAGATCGGCATAAGTGGGATCCTGGCGTAGCGCCGCCAGAACATCCCAACCGCTGCCATCGGGCAGGACGATATCCAATACCAGGCAAGCCGGGCGGCGCGCACGGGCCGCGGCCAGTCCCGCAGCCGCAGAGGCGGCGGTGCGCACGGCCACCGGCAAATAGCGCAGCGCCCGCGTGGTGAGATCGCGCGCCGAGACTTCGTCGTCGATAACCAGCACTTCGGGCAGATCGGGCGCGTCCGTCACGGCCTCGGTCACCGCCTCTTGTGGCAGCGGCTCGATCTCGGCTTTGACGGTGAGCGTGAACACCGATCCCTTGCCCAATTGACTTACCGCCACAACCTGCCCGCCGAGCAATTCGGCGAGGCGCCGCGTGGTGGTCAGCCCCAGGCCCGTGCCGCCGGCCCGGTCTGCGACGCTTTGCTCACTCGCCAAAACCGGCTCGAACAAGGTGGCCAGCCGATCGGGCGCAATACCGCAGCCGGTATCTTCCACTTGAAAGCACAAATAATCGGTGTCGTCATGGCGCTGGCGCTCGGCGCGCAGGCTGATCGTGCCGCGCTCGGTGAAGCGGCAGGCGTTCGACACCAAATTGAGCAGGCATTGCGTGAGCTTAACCTGATCGGTAAAGGCGCTGCCCATCGCCTCGCTGCCGGAAACCTCCAGCACCGACCCCGTGCGCGCCGCGAGTTGCTTGATGTTTTCGGTGACGTCGTGCAGCCAGATGGGCACGGAGAAGACCACCGGCACCGGCGTCATCTGCCCGGAATCCATTTTCGAAAGATCGAGTAAGTCATTGATCAAATTGAGCAAATGGCGGGCAGCCGCACGGATTCGGCCAGCGTCGGCAAGGCCGCCAATATTGCCGTCCTGTTCCAAGTCTTCCTGCAGGATTTCCGAATAGCCCAAAATGGCATTGAGCGGCGTGCGCAGTTCATGACTCATCGAGGCCAAAAACCGCGAAGTGTAGGTGGCTGCGTGCTCAGCCTTTTTCTTGGCATTGATCAATTCGCCAACAAACCATTTGAGCTGGGACTTGGTTTCTTCAAGGTTTTGCAGCTGTCTGGCGGCATCGCGCAGGGTATCGCTGCGTTCAGCCATTTCGGCAGCAGCGGTGACGATTGATTCGGCCGCCTCGGCGGCGCTGCGCGCGTCGGAGGCGTGCTGATTGGGGCCAGACAGGCTGGCGCGCATTTGCTCCACAATCATCGAGACCGAGTGCGCAACCAATTGCGCCTGACGGGCCGTCTGCTGCGCGGCCTCCTCCATCTCAACGCGAGCGGTGATGTCTTCAATGGTGCCCTCGAAATACACCACCTGCCCTTTGGCATCTTTCACGGCGCGGGCGGTTTCGATCACCCAGAACTTTTCGCCGGTGCGGTGGCGATAGATTTGCGAGACAAAATTTGTCACCCGCCCATGCAATTCCATCAGTCGCAAGAACACACGCCGGCGGCCGGGCTCGGCATACCATTCGGATTCGATGCAGCGCGCGGCCTCCAGCCATTCGCGCTCGCTGGCATAGCCCATCATGCGCACAAAGGCGGGATTGGCGCTGTTGGGCCGGCCGTCAAAGGTTGAGCGGTAAATTCCAACTTCAAGATTATCGTAAAGCGCGCGGTAGCGTTCCGAATCCCCAGGATTGACCCAAAGGCTGTCATCGAGCGGCGCGAGCGTCACCAAACGGTGCGATCCGAACTCGATACGCTGCAAGCGCGCGCGAAACACGCCGTGCCGGCCCGTGAAGATCACGCTTTCGTGATTGTCCGGGGTGGCGGCACTGGCTTTCTGGGGGTCCAGCACGTATTCGGCGCAGCCCGTGCGCTCCTGAAACGCCTCCACCGAGCGGCGCGCGCCGAAAACCTCGGCAAACCGCTGCGTTTGCGCCAAGACATGGTCGCGCACGTCAAGCAGGCAGGCTAGGCTGCCGGCCCCATCCAACACCTGCAATGTGGCATGCGCGCTGAGAACTTCTTCGTTCACCACAGACTCCAGGACCAAGTCTGCCCACAATACGCGTCAAAAGTGAACCAAGTCTCAGCGCCGCCATAACGGAATCGGAATTTTATTCCATCTAAACTCAACTTAGGATAGCAATTATGGGTAGCCACAAGTTTTTTACACTGGATGTATTTACCTCCAGGCGCTTGGCAGGCAATCCGCTGGCAGTCGTGTTGGCGGCGGATGACCTGGATACTGCCCGTATGCAAGCCATCGCGGGCGAGTTTAACTTGTCAGAAACCGTGTTTGTGCGGGCCCCCAGCCGGCCCAGCGCGCGTGCGGCGGTGCGGATCTTTACGCCCGTTTACGAAATGCCGTTCGCCGGCCACCCGCTGATCGGCACGGCTTCGCTGTTGGCGCTGATGGGGGCGGACACCAGCTTTGTCCTGGAAATCCCCATCGGGGACGTAGCCTGCACCGCCCAGCGCCAGAGCGAAGACCAAGCGAGCGCCCGCTTTGCTTTGCCCAAGCGCGCACAGGCTTTGCCTGGCTGCCCCGAAAGCGCGGCCATCGCAGGCGCGCTCGGTCTCGCGCCCGAAGAGATCGGCTGGGGCGGTTACAAGCCCGGGCGGTTCGACGCGGGGGCGCTATGTGATTGCATCCCTCTGCGCGATCTTGCGGCACTGGCCAAGGCGTTGCCTCAGCGGCCGGCTTTCGATCAGCTGTTTCCCGCGCCTGCGGGGCTGGTCTATCTCTATACGTCAACGGCAGAAAACGGCACCCATTGGCGCACGCGCATGTTTGCGCCTGGCTATGGCGTGCCCGAAGACCCCGCCACCGGCGGCGCGGCCGCGGCCTTCACCGGCGCACTGATGGCTTACGGAGCTTTTCGCGATGGCCTGCATGCCATCAGCATCCAGCAAGGCGTGGAAATGGGCCGCCCCTCTTTGCTTGGCTTGGACCTAAGCATTCAAGATGGCGTGCTGCAGCAAGCCCATCTCTACGGCGAGGCGGTGGTAATGAGCGAGGGCCTGCTGCGGATTTAAGGCTCCCCGACCGGCGAAGCGATCTTGCCGCGCTTTTTCCCCGGCTTGGCTGGGTCGCCGGCAGGGGGGGTTTTGGGAGCAGCGGCGGCGGACTTCGCGTTTGCTTCCGTCTCGGCGGCGGCCTTTTTGGCTTCCCATTCCTGCGCCTGGGCTTCCCATTCTGCGTCGCGTGGAGAGGTCAGCGACAGCGTCACCGCCCGGAAATCGGCGCTATGATCTTTGGCATCATAGGCCTTGCACACCGTACGCACCTCAAAGCCCGGGCGCGCCTGCACTGAGACCATCAACTTTGTAGCACCCGCCTGGATTTCCCCAAACTGGACCGGCCATCCATTCACCGTTTCCACGCTGGAGGTCACCAGTTTGGGCACCGAGTTATCGCCTGTGCTCAGCAGGCGCCCGCTGAAGGAATCGATCAATTTGCTCTCGCTGAAGGGCTCCTTAAAGGTCCGCCGCACATCCGTGGGCCTGGCACTGGCCCATTCAGGCCGATCAAAGCCATAAAACCAGCATTCCGCATCCGCGCCGCCCACCACGATTTGGGAATCCACGTCCCCGGTTTTGGACATCAAATCCGCCGGCCATTTGGCCGGATAATTCAAGGTGAAGCGGCCATTCGGCTCCGCATAGGTCTTGGTGGCCTGGGCGAAAGCCGAACCATAAGCGAGCAGGCCCAGAGCCAAGCCCAACGCAACAGCATGTTTCACGACGATCTCCATCCGTAAGACTAAAACGGTACGGAGGGGCTTTGCCTTCGTCAATGTAGCAGTTGCATCGCATGCGATATAAATGCTAAACTTTTCCTAAGCGCCGCCTGCGTGCCGATGGCGGTTATCTTGCATTATCAAAGCTCGCATGGATCATCGCCTCTATTTTTTGTTGACGCGCGCGCAGCGCCGCATGGCTGATGCCGCAACGGCCGGGCTTGCCGATTTGGGCGTGACGCCGACGCAGGCCGGCGCGCTGTTCGCCATCCGCCCCGGCGAGGGCATCACCATCAATGCGCTGGCGCAGGCGCTTGATCTTGCGCAATCGGCCGCCTCTGGCTTGGCGCAGCGCCT
Organism: Hyphomonadaceae bacterium; assembly: GCA_021731965.1. GTDB lineage: Bacteria > Pseudomonadota > Alphaproteobacteria > Caulobacterales > Aquidulcibacteraceae. Next base: position 11,825 of record JAKFWI010000184.1, read on the forward strand.
CGATCGGCTGGGCCTCTTGGAGCGCGATGTCGATCCCGTCGATGCGCGCACGCGTTGCCTGCGCCTCTCGCCGCGCGCCCAAAGCGTCCGCGCCCAAGCGCTGCAACGGACCCACGCGTTCAATCAGGCCATGGCGGGCGATCTCAGCCCGGCGGAGCTAGAGATTGTTGCGCGTTGGCTGAATTCTTTGACCCACTCCTTCCCGCAAAGGCAGACCCAATGAGCGACCATGTCACCGTGCGCCAAATCGGCAAGGTTTTGGAATTGCGCTTGGCGCGCCCGGAGAAGAAGAATGCGCTGAGCAATGCCATGTACGGCGTGCTGGCCGATGCGCTGATACGCGCCGAAGCGGAAGCTGGAATTCGCTGTGTGGTGCTCACCGCCGAGGGCGCGGATTTCACCGCCGGCAACGACATGGCGGATTTCGCGGCCATCGGTGCCGGCGCGCAATCGCTGCAGGAGAGGCATGTTTTGCGCTTTTTGCGCCAGCTCGCGAACGCCAAAAAGCCGCTGATCGCGGCGGTGCAGGGCCAGGCTGTTGGGGTGGGCACCACCATGCTGCTGCACTGCGATCTGGTCTATGTCGCGCCCGACGCCCGCTTGACCGCACCGTTTTGCAATCTTGGCCTGGTGCCGGAGGCAGCCTCCAGCCAATTGCTGCCGGCGCGGATCGGCTATGCCCGCGCTTATGCCATGTTTGCCTTGGGCGAGGCCGTCAGCGGCCTCGAGGCGGTGGCCTTGGGACTGGCGAACCAGGCGATCGGTGCCGATCAGCTGCGCGAAGGCGCGCTGGCCAACGCCGAAAAGCTGGCCGCCCGTGCGCCGGGCGCCCTCAGCGCCACCAAAGCCTTACTGCGTGACGGGGCGCAGATTTCGGCGCTGATGGATCGCGAAGGTGCGGTGTTTGGCGAACGGCTGAAATCAGGCGAAGCGCGCGAAGCCTTCGCCGCCTTTTTGCAAAAACGCGCGCCCGTTTTTGAGTGAAACGCCGCAGGACCCCCAGCGAGAAAAGCACGTGCTTGGCGCGAAATTTTCTCGCTTGTAGGTGATTGTGCCACAGGATTTCGCGCCATGTGCATAGCGCATTGACGCGGCACGCTTGCTCCGCCACGTTGCGGGGCTCGCTGGTTTCGCGCGATCCGGTGCTGCGGCGTTTCCCGGCACCCGAAGCCGAACGGGCGTGCAATAGCGTGGAAATCGCTTGGGGCGATGGGTATAGCAAAAGCGGGAATCGCCGATCGCACGTGAGGCAATCACGTTGCGTCCCGGCGCATGGAGGCTAAGTTGAGCGACGATGTAATCGGTTACGAAACCCTGATGCAGGATGCGCTGCGATCGGTGGTGCGCACAGCACTGCAAACCGCCGCGGGCTCCAACGGGCTGCCGGGGCGCCACCATTTCTACCTGACCTTTCGCACCAAGGCCCCAGGTGTGGTGCTGTCAGATCAATTGGCGCAGCGATTTCCCGAGGAAATGACGATTGTTCTGGAGCACCAGTATTGGGATCTGGAAGTTTACCAGGATCGTTTTCGGGTGGTACTGAAATTTGGCGGCTTGCCGCAGGGTGTGGTGGTACCGTTCGCGGCCATGACGCGCTTTTACGATCCTTCCGTGCGCTTTGGGCTACAATTCGAAACCAAGGATGGCAGCGAGGTGGCGATCGTCGAAGCCAATGCGCCCGCCCCCGCGCCAACGAGCGGCGCAGTGGTCTCGATCGACGCCTTTCGCCGGAAGTGAGCGCGCACCCCCCTTTCGCGCACAGCGACGAGGATTTGCTCGCCCGGTTTCGTGGCTCGGCTAACCAGCCCCGCTGCTCGCAAATGCTGGGCTTCGAGATGCTGGAGATCGATCAGGCGCAGCGGCGCATTGTGGCGCGTTTCACGGGGCGCGAGGATTTCACCAACCCCACGGGCCATATCCAGGGCGGCGTGCTCAGCGCCATGCTGGACGATGCCATGTCCGTGGCGGGGCTGGTCGCCTCGGGCATGGCCAGCGTGATGCCGACTTTGGAGATGAAAACCAGCTTTTTTCGGCCCGCCGCGCCGGGCTCGCTGCGCGCCATTGGCCGGGTGGTCAAATGGGGCAAAACCATCGTTTTTTTGGAAGGTGAATTGTTTGATGAGGCGGATCGGCTGATCGCCAAAGCCAGCGCCACAGCCATGCCTGCGCCCTTTACGCCGCGATCACGTTGAGTTTGGCGCATTGTGCGGCCGGTACATGCTGGCGAGCAGTGTAATCCGCTCGCGCTGCGCGGCTCTGCGCTCCACCACCAGAAGCGCCACCTGGCTATCGTCAAAGAACACGTGGCCTGTCAGCGCATCGAGCAAGGCCTTGGCCAGATTATCGAGATCGATCCTCGGGGGCTCGCCGACATGCTCCATGAGGATGCGCACCTCGAAATCGCCATAGCGGGGCTGCAGGCGAAATTCCTTGCGAAAGAATTCATAGACGAGCGGCTTGTAATACTTGGCCTGCGTGGTCACGCCCTCAATGCGGATGGCCAGCCCCGTGGCCACTTGGCGCGCCCGCACCTTGCCGCGTCCTGCCCAAGGAGGGCCCGCGCTCTCGTCATCGACCAAATCCGGCGCGTAGGCCAAAGCGGGCCCCGCTTAGCCCGCCAGCGCCAGCAGGCGTTGCCGGATAATGCCATTGGCCTGCGCCATGATCCGATCGATCAAATCCTTGCAGGTGGGGATATCGTGGATCAGCCCCGCAACCATGCCGCAGCTCCAGGCCCCCGCCTCCATATCCCCTTCCATCATGATGCGCGGATAGACGCCCGCGACCTCCTCGATGATGTCCTCAAATTTGAGGTTGGCCCCCAAGGCGCGCTCCTTGGCCAGCAGACGCTCCACCGCCGCATTGGTCAGCACCCGTTCGGTATTGCGCAAAGGCCGCATGACCAAGCGGGTATCGAGCTCCGAGGCCGCCACCAGCGCCTGCTTCACTTTGTCATGCACGGGCGCCTCTTGGGTGGCGATAAAGCGCGTGCCCATATTCATGCCCTCCGCGCCCAGCGCCAGCGCCGCCACCAGGCTGCGCCCATCGGCCATGCCGCCCGAGGCAACGAAGGGGATCGTCAATTCCTCCGCGGCGCGCGCCAGCAGAATGAAATTGGGGACGTCATCCTCACCGGGATGGCCGCCGCACTCAAAGCCATCGACTGAAACCGCATCGCAGCCGATCGACTGCGCCTTCAGCGCGTGGCGCACCGATGTGCATTTGTGGATCACCTTGATGCCCGCATCCTTGAAAAAGGGCAGGACGGAGGAGGGATTATTCCCCGCCGTCTCGACAGCCTTGACGCCCCCCTCGATGATCGCACGGACATAGCCGGGATAATCGGGGGCGTTGACGGTGGGCAGGAAGGTCAGGTTCACGCCGAAGGGCTTGTCGGTCAGCGCGCGGCATTTGGCGATTTCGCTGGCCAGCAATTGCGGGGTTTTTTGCGTCAAGCCGGTGATGATGCCAAGCCCGCCAGCGTTGGAAACCGCCGCCGCCAATTGCGCAAAGCCAACATAATGCATGCCGCCTTGGATGATCGGATGTTCGATACCGAACATTTCGGTGATGCGGGTTTTCATGGCCTTCTTTTCCTCTGGGTTCGTTTACGTCGAATGATCGGAGTTCTGATCATGCTGCGGCTCAGCGCGCCGATTTCGGTTCGGCCAGGGCCTGCTGCAGGGTCTGCCCCAAGGCGGCATTGCTGGCCAGTATGGATCCGGTTTCCATAAAGTCACCCCCATCCATTTCCCGGGTGAAGCCGCCCGCCTCGCGCACCAGCACGACGCCCGCCGCGATATCCCACAGCGCCAGATTGCGCTCCCAAAAGCCATCATAACGCCCCGCCGCCACGTAAGCGAGATCGAGCGCGGCCGAGCCCCAGCGGCGCACGCCGGCCACTTTGGGGGTGATGCGCGCCAATTCCTGGTAGAATTGCTCATGACCCGGCTTGCCTTGAAAAGGAATGCCGGTGGCGATCACGCTGTCGGATAGGGAAGTGCGCCCCGATACCCGCAGGCGCCGGTCATTGACATAGGCCCCCCGCCCCTTCTCGGCCCAGAACAGCTCGTCTTTGATCACATCATAGACAATTCCGGCGATCAGCTCGCCTTCGCGTTCCAGGCCCACGGAAATCGCAAAATGCGGCAAGCCGTGCAAAAAATTGAGCGTGCCATCCAGGGGATCCACCAAAAAGCGGTGGGTTTTGTCGCTGCCTTCGACCACGCCGCGCTCTTCCAGCAAAAAGCCGTAGCCAGGCCGTGCTTTGGTCAATTCCTCCAGCAGCACCTTTTCGGCTTTCAGATCCGCCGCGGAAACGAAATCGGACGGGCCTTTCTTTGAAACCTGGAGCTGCTCCACCTCCCCGAAATCACGGGCCAGCCCGCGCGCGGCTTTGCGCACCGCGGCGATCATCAGGGTCATTATCGGGCTGGTCTGGGCCATGGAGGCTATGCACTCTCAAAAACGAAGCGCCTGTCTATGGAGAAACGCTGCTCTTGGGAAATCCTCTCTGCGCGAAGCCGGCCGGATGCCGCTTATCGCGGCCGCGCCCGGCGCGCCGGTAGCCCGCGCGCCAGAACGCGCGTCCAGCCCATCCACAGGCCAGACAATACCAAAACCAGCCCAAAACCGGAAGCGATCTGCAACCAGGGCGTGTTGAAGTTTTCTCTTTGGCGCCAATCCATGATGTGCAGGCCCCACAAGAAATCATACATCCGCCAAAGCTGGGTGCGCACCGCATTGATCCGCCCGGTACGGGGGTCAATATAAACTGCGGTTTGATCGGCATCCGCGAACCGCACCCGCCAAACGGGCGCCGCCTGGCGAAATTCGATCGGCGGCTTGGTGAGCCAGGTCACATCCTGGATGGGGCCTGTGCCCCGGTATTTCTCGATCGCGATGGCGCGCGCCAATTCCCGCGATAACGGCGAAAGCACCGTGCCATCGCGCGCATCGACAAGCGTGCGCCCTCCATCACTCTGCAACACCTGATAGGCTGGCCGCAGGTGAAGCGATTTGAGGCTGACTTCGCGCGCTGCGCCACCGGCAATCGCGACAGCCTGGGCCGGGGTCAACTTCACCTCGGAAAACGCCAAGGAATCGAGATCGTCGCCGCGCACAAGATAGGTGCCGCGCACCCGCTCAATGGGGGAAAGCGCCATGAACAGGCCAGAGGCCGTCCACAAGGCCACCTGAACACCCACCAAGACACCGATCCACCGATGCAGGTGAAATACGCTTTTGCGAAAAGCCACAGCCCCCATCAGCGCGCACCCGGCACGCTGAGGCGGGCTTCGGCGTCGCTCGCATCGCGCATGGCACGCCCAGCATGGCGGCCCAGCTCCAGACGGGCGATGGTGCGGTTATGCACCTCATCGGGGCCGTCCGCGATGCGCAGCGTGCGGATGCCGGAATACATTTTGGCCAGGCCAGGATCCTGGCACACCCCGCCCCCGCCCCAAGCCTGGATGGCGTCATCGATGATGCGCAAGGCCATGCGCGGTGCCGCCACCTTGATCATGGCGATTTCGGCGCGCGCCACCTTGTTGCCCACCGTATCCATCATATAAGCGGCCTTCAGGCACAACAGGCGCGTCATTTCGATATCGATGCGCGCCTCGGCGATGCGCTGCTCCCACACCGAATGCTCGGCGATGGTCTTGCCAAACGCCCGCCGCGACAGCAGCCGCTGGCACATGCTCGATAGCGCCGCCTCCGCCGCGCCAATGGTGCGCATGCAATGATGGATGCGGCCGGGGCCAAGGCGCCCCTGGGCGATTTCAAAGCCGCGGCCTTCGCCCAAGATCAAATTGCTGGCCGGCACCCGGACATTCTGCAGCAGCACTTCGAAATGCCCGTGGGGCGCATCGTCGAAGCCAAAAACCGTCAGCGGGCGCACCTTGACGATACCCGGCGCATCCAGCGGCACCAGGATTTGGCTTTGCTGGGCGTGGCCCTCTGCCTCCCGATTGGTTTTGCCCATGACGATGGCCAGCTTGCAGCGCGGATCGCCAACCCCGGAAGACCACCATTTGCGGCCATTGATCACATAATCATCGCCGTCCCGGCGGATTTCGGTTTCGATATTGGTGGCATCGGAGGAAGCCACTTGCGGCTCCGTCATCAGGAAAGCCGAACGGATCTGCCCGTTCATCAGCGGACGCAGCCATTTTTCCTTTTGCGCCAAGGTGCCGTAGCGCTGCAGCACTTCCATATTGCCCGTATCCGGCGCGGAGCAATTGAACACTTCCGATGCAAAGCCCACACGGCCCATCAGCTCTGCGCAAGAGGCATAGGCCACGTTCGATAGGCCAGGCCCCTCAAAGGCGAAGCTATCATCCACATGGGCAGCCCCGTGCGAGGGCGGCATGAACAGATTCCACAGGCCTTCGGCTTTGGCTTTGGCTTTCAGCTCTTCCACGATCGCGATGACCTTCCAGCGCTCCCCCTCGCTCTCTTGGGCGTGATAAATCGGCACGGCGGGCAGGATGTGCTCAGCGATGAAGGCTTCGATCCGCCCGATCCAGTATTTGGTTTTTTCATCGTGCTCGAAAATCATCGGCGTTTCTCCCAGGTATCGGAGCACGCTAAAGGAGAGCGAACGCGGCGTCTATGCCACCGGCCGCGCGCCCAATCATGCGATGACGCCTCCCTCCGTCATGCCGGGGGCGGAGCGTAGCCAAGAGCGGTGGCATCCAGGGCCCTGGATCCCCCCTCGCCTGCGGCACGGTGGGATGACGCAACCTTCTCCGTAACGTCCTCCCTCCGTCATGCCACTGGCTTGGCGCAGCCAAGAGCGGTGGCATCCAAAGCCCTGGATCCCACTCGCCTGCGGCCCGGTGGGATGACG
>JAKFWI010000181.1 GCA_021731965.1 Hyphomonadaceae bacterium
GTAGCGGTGCTACGGGGGCTGGGACACGACGAACCCGAAGCCGAAATCGGCCGCATCCCTCTAGGACGGCAGGATTTTTTTGCTCTTCCTGAGGGCGTCGCCGGTCTGGCCCGATGCCCCGCATCGCGCTGCACCCGGCTCCTGCTCAGGAAGAGCAAAAAATTCTTGCCGTCGCGGCGGTGCCGGAGTTCTTCAACAGCCTGCTAGAGCATTTTCAAAGAAATCGAAGTCGATTTCTGATTCGACAAATGCTCTGATTCAATAACTTAGAGTGCATTCGGACAGAAAACCCTAACTCCACTTTTCCTGAATGCGCTCTAGCTGGCATCGCTCGACATTAGGCGATCGATCAAGGCGGGTAGCTCGCCATAGGCTTCCATGATGGCATCGGCTCCCAGGGCTTCGACATCATGGACATAGCCAAATCTTACTGCGATGCACGGGATCTGCGCCGCTTGCGCGGCCAGGATATCTGAATCGGTATCGCCGATCATCACGGCCCGGTCGCGTTGCCCCCCAGCGAGGGTGATCGTATCCAACAAATGTGCCGGGTCGGGCTTGCGCCGTTTTACGCTATCGGCACCCACGATTGCGCTAAAGCGCGTGTGCAGTCCAAGGGCTGTCAGCAATTCCACCGAAAGATCGGTGCGCTTGTTGGTGCAGACAGCAAGCGCTGCACCGGCCCGCGCCAGCGCGTCGAGCGCCTCTTCTGCTCCAGGGAAAGGCCGGCTGAGTGCTGCGATATCGGCGCGGTAATGGGCAATGAAGCGCTCCGTGAGTTCGTCGAGGCGTGCATCCTCGAAGACGACGCCGATTTGCGCTGCCCCGCGCTGCAAAAGCGCGCGCGCGCCATGCCCGACCAGATGGCGGATGGTGTCCGCCGGCGGTAAGGCGATGGATTCCTCGCTCAAGACCGCATTCAACGCGCGGATGAGATCGGGCGCGGTATCCACCAAGGTGCCATCGAGATCGAACACGATGGTTGCGCCGCTCAGTGTTTTGTGGGCCATGAACAAAGCATTCCTTGTCGCTTCAGCGTCGTGTAGCAGGTTCTCGGCGGGCTGCGCAGTGCGTGCCTGCGCCACAGACCGGAGAGAGATGATGGCCAATTTGGCATCGCTGGCAGTCGTGATTTTGGCCGCGGGCCAGGGCACGCGCATGTGCTCCAATCTGCCCAAGGTGCTGCACCAGGTGGGCGGGCGATCCATGCTGGATTGGGCGATCATCGCGGCGCAAGAGGCCGGGGCGGCCAAGATCATCGTGGTGGCTGGGCCGCATGCGCCGCAGGTGGGGGCGCATGTCGAGGCGCGCCTCGGTAAGGGCGCGCTTGCCATCCAGGACCACCCTTTGGGCACTGCTCACGCCGTGCTGGCGGCGCGCGATTCCCTCGGCGATTTTTCGGGTGATCTGCTGGTCACTTATGCCGATGCGCCATTGATCCGCGCCGCGCACTTTGCCGCTTTGCGCGATGGGCTTGACGGTGCGGATTTCGTGGTTATGGGCTTTGAAGCGGCCGATCCCACCGGCTATGGCCGGTTGATCCTCGACACGGACGGGGCCCTTGTGGGGATAGTCGAAGAGAAGGATGCCAGCCCCGCGCAGCGTGCCATCACCATTTGCAATAGCGGTGTGATGGTGGGCCCCTGCGCGCAGATGCTAAGGCTGTTGCAGCGCGTCGGCAACGCAAACGCCAAGGGCGAATATTACCTCACCGATGTCATCGGCCTGGCGCGGGCGAGCGGGGCGCGCTGCGCGATGGTCTTGGCTGAGGAGCGCGCGGTGTTGGGCGTCAATTCGCGCAGCCAATTGGCGCAGGCGGAGGCGGCGTTTCAAGCCGCCGCGCGGGCCAGCGCGCTGCAAGCGGGTGTCACCCTGATGGACCCGCAAACCGTGTATTTCTCCTTCGATACCGCCATCGCCGCGGATGTGGAAATCGAGCCCAATGTCGTGTTCGGCCCGGGCGTGCAGATAAGCGCGGGCGCACGCATCCGCGCCTTCAGCCATTTGGAAGGGGCGCTCATTGGGGCAGGGTGCGAGGTGGGGCCCTTCGCGCGCCTGCGCCCCGGCACCAGCCTGGCGGAGCGGGTCAAGATCGGCAATTTCGTGGAAGTGAAAAACACCCAGATGAGCCCCGGTGCCAAAGCCAATCATTTGAGCTATCTCGGTGATTGTTTGGTGGGGCCGCGGGCCAATATCGGGGCGGGAACGATCACCTGCAATTATGATGGCTTTGCAAAGCACCGCACGTTGATCGGCGAGGACGCCTTTATCGGCTCCAACACCGCTTTGGTGGCGCCTGTGCGAGTGGGGGCGCGGGCCTACACCGGCTCAGGCTCGGTGATTACGCGCGATGTCCCGGCGGGGGCTTTGGCGGTGGGCCGCGCGCGCCAGCAAGATTATGCCGGCTGGGCCGATCAGTTTCGCGCCAAGGCCGGTGCCCGCAAAGCAGCAAAAGACGCATGATGCACGATGCGGACCTCGAAAAACGCAGCGCTGCCCGCGCCGCTTTGGATCTGGTGGCGGATGGCATGGTCCTGGGCCTCGGCACCGGCTCGACCGCCGCGCATTTCGTGCGCCTGCTGGGGCAGCGTGTGGCCCAGGAAAAGCTGCAGCTCCGTTGCGTGGCGACCTCCAAAGCCACCGAGGATTTGGCGCTTGGCCTTGGCTTGATGATCGTCTCACCCAATGAGGTGGCGGGCATTGATCTGGCGGTAGATGGCGCTGACGAAGTCGATGGGAATTTCGCCCTGATCAAAGGCGGCGGCGGGGCTTTGCTTCGCGAAAAGATCGTGGCGGCGGCAGCGGCGCGCTTTGTGATCATGGTCGATAGCGCCAAGCTGGTGGCGCAGCTGGGGCGCTTTGCGCTGCCGGTGGAGGTGACGCCCTTCGGCTGGGCGCTGACAGCCAAAGCCGTGCGCCGCGCTTTGGCCGCGCATGACTGCCCGCGCCAGGAAGTGGGGCTGCGCCAAGCCTTGAGCGGCGGGCCGTTCATCACAGATGGCGGCAATTACATTCTGGATTGCCAATGCGCCGCGATTGCGGCCACGCATAAGCTGGCCTGCGCGCTGGATGGCCTGGCGGGGGTGGTCGAGCACGGTTTGTTTCTCGATCTTGTACACACATTGATCATTGGCCGCGGCGATCAATCCGAAATACGCACGCGCTGAAGCTCTTCGCGCTTAGAGCATGGGAGGCCGCCATGGCTTATGATTATGACTTGTTCACCATCGGCGCTGGCTCTGGCGGTACGCGGGCATCGCGCCTTGCCGCCTTATCGGGTGCGCGCGTGGCCATCGCCGAGGAATACCGTGTGGGAGGCACCTGCGTCATCCGCGGCTGCGTGCCCAAAAAGTTTTTGGTCTATGCCGCTGATTTCGCGCAGAGCTTCAAGGATGCCAAGGGTTATGGCTGGTCTGTGGGGCAGCCATCCTTGGATTGGTGCACGCTGCGCGACAATTTGGCCCAGGAGGTGGACCGCCTCTCCGGGATCTATGTACGCAACATCTCCAACGCTGGGGCGCAAATCATCCATGACCGTGCCGAACTGGTCGATGCCCACACCGTGCGCCTGGTGAAGCAAAACCGCATGGTCACCGCGCAGCGCATCCTGATTGCCACCGGCGGGGCACCGACCCGCCCCTTGGGCCTGGAGGGGCACGAGCATTTGATCACCTCCAACGAAGTCTTCCACCTCGATGCGTTACCCAAGACGGTGGTGGTCGGTGGGGGCGGTTATATCGCGGTGGAGTTTGCCTCGATCTTCGCGGGCCTTGGCGTAAATACCTGCCTGGTCTATCGCGGCGAAACGGTGCTGCGCGGCTTTGACGACGATGTTCGGGTTTGCGTGCACGAGGAGCTGAAGCGCCAAGGCGTGCGCGTCATCACCAGCGGGCGATTTAGCCGCATCGAAAAGACGGAGGCCGGCTTGCGCTGCCACGTCACGGATCATGGCTGCGTCGATGCCGATACGGTGATGGTGGCGATCGGGCGTGAGCCCGCCACGGCTGGCCTCGGCCTGGAAAAAGCCGGGGTGGCGATGCGGCCTAATGGTGCGATCATTGTGGACGAGTTTTCGCGCACCAATTTGCCCTCGATCTGGGCGGTGGGCGATGTCACCGATCGCGCCAATCTGACGCCGGTGGCCATCCGCGAGGGGCAGGCTTTCGCGGAGACGGAGTTTTACGGCCGGCCCACCCAGTTTGATCACCGCGATATCCCGACCGCGGTGTTTTGCCGCCCGCCAGCCGCCAGCGTTGGCCTGACCGAAGCGGAGGCGCGCCGCAGCCTGGGCCAGATCGACGTCTACAAATCGCAGTTTCGCCCAATGAAAAATGTGTTGGCCGGCAATGAGCAGCGCATGCTGGTCAAGCTGGTGGTATCGGCCGCGGATGGGCGCGTCGTGGGGGTGCATGGGGTGGGCCCAGAGGCCCCCGAAATGATCCAGTTGGCGGCCATTGCCGTCAAAGCCGGCCTGACCAAAGCCCAGTGGGACGCCACCTGCGCCTTGCATCCAACGCTGGCCGAGGAATTCGTCACCTTGCGCGAAAAATGGCATGCATGAGATGCGGATTTGGCGTGCCGGGCCAGGGATGCGCCATCACTCCGCTTTGCGTGACTAGAATTCATGGCTCCCTTTGTATTTTCGGGCAAAATGCCCACCCAGGACTTGATCGGGGTTGCAGTTGCGGTTTTTGGCCCGAAAGCACATAATACCCATTAGCAGGCTGCTGAAGAACTCCGGCACGGCCGCGACGGCAAGAATTTTTTGCCTTTCCTGAGCAGGAGCCGGGCAAAGCGCGATGCGGGGCATCGGGCCAGACCGGCGACGCCCTCAGGACAAAAAATCCTGCCGTCCCATAGGGATGCGGCCGATTTCGGCTTCGGGTTCGTCGTGTCCCAGCCCCCGTAGCACCGCTACGCGAACTGGGCCTCTCCTGCCCGAAAGCGCAAAATCGGCTTCGCATCGCGGCTCGCGGGAGTTCTTCAGCAGCCTGTTAGGTATTGCATCGGCGCACTGCGCCGCTTCCGGCCAAAGTGGAAATGCTGTAGGCTTGGGCGATGGAACACCCTCGGATCTCAATTGCGCCCGGCGTGATGGGAGGTAAAGCTTGCATCAAGGGCACGCGCCTGCCTGTTGAGCACATCCTTGGCTATCTCGGTGCAGGCGATACAGTCGACGACGTTTTGGAGAGCTTTCCCTTTATTACGCGGGAAGACATCTTAGCTGCTTTGGTGTTTGCAGCCGACTTTTTGCGTCAAGACGGCATCGTCGCTGCGTGAAGGACTTGCTGATCGATGTGTGCGTCGATCGCAAACACACGGCGCATGCGTTTCTTGCTTTGGCACCTGGCGCGTTCATCACCGATTGGATTGCGGCCGATGCGCTCGATACGGACATTCTGGCCCTCGCCCGTCAGCTTGATCGTATTTTGCTCACCGAGGACGCCGATTTCGGCGATTTGATCTTTCGCGATCTTATGGCACCGCCCCCTGGCGTCGTGCTGGCGATGGCGCCATTGATCCCTCGCGCCGACCGGGCGGCGCGTCTGGCTGCCTTGGCAGCTCCCGCCCTTGCCGTGGCGGACGGCCATTTTGTCGTTGTCAGTCCTACCCGCAATCGGTTCCGCCCATTCCCCAATACCGCAATGCCATGAGGGGCCCGGGATGCCAGCGCACCGAGATGCGCCCCGCCTCGGACAGGGTGCAACGCGAAGGCATCACATCGCTTCGCCTTAACCCTTCTGAAACCCTGCCCCGCGAGGGTGCGCGCTCACTTCCAGAAGAGAAGGGCCGCCGCCATGAGCGCGCAAGTCATTTCGATCATCAACATGAAAGGCGGAGTGGGGAAATCCACCACGGCGGTTTCGTTGTGCGAAACGCTGGCCATTCATCATCGCCGCCGCGTGCTGCTGATCGATCTCGATCCGCAGACCAACGCCTCCATCATGGCTGCGGGTGCGGAGCGCTGGGGCCGGCTGCGCGAAGAGGAGCGCACGCTCGACTTCTATTTCGAGGCCTATGCCCTCAATCTCAAGCCCAAGCCGTTCAAGAGCCTGATCGAGCGCGGCATCAGTGATCTGAAAGGCAAGCCCGATTTCGCCATCGCCGCCTCGGCACCGGAGTTTCGCTTTGTCGAGCGCGATCTGATCGAGCAATTCGTCAAGAAGGGCTATCATATCGATGCCATCCAGAAATGGATCAATGAGCGCTTCACCAACGGCTTGAAATCCATCTCGTCGTTGTATGATTTCGTGGTGGTGGATTGCCCGCCGGGAATTTCCTTGTTCGCGGAGGCGGCGCTGATGGCGGCCGATGCCATTTTGGTGCCCACCATCCCAGATTATGTTTCGCGCCTGGGCCTCATCGCCTTCCGGCGGCGCGCTTTGCGGCTCATAGAAGATCGGCGCGGCGGCCAAGCCCGCCTGATGGTTTTGGCGACCAAGGTTGATGAGAGCTTTTCGTTGCATCGCAGCGAACTGGAGGTCATGGCTGACGGGCTGGGCGACTCACTGTTTAAGGTGCGCATTCCACAGCTTGTGGATATCGCGAGGGCTGCCGAATGGTCCGAGACCGTGAGAACCTTCGATCAAAAATACGGCGCAGCGACCCCGGTGGTGACCGCTTTGGGCGAAGAATTTCTGGGCAAGCTCGAAATGGGCCTGGCAGCATGACGCTGAACCGCACGCTGGAGCGGATGTTCCGCGCCATCCGCTGCGAGGTTGCGCGCAATCCCGCCTTCGCCGGGGAATTGGAAGCGGCGCTGCGCGATTATCGCCCGCGGCGCGGCCCGCCCCGCTTGGCACCGCCGCCGGCTTTGCCCGCCCGTGTGCAAGCCTTGCCGGCTTGCTTACCCGCCGAACCAGCGCCAGCGCTCAAAGCGCCCAAGCCCGCCAAACCGGTGCCGGCGCTCAATCCCATTGCGTTTGCCCGGCGCGCGGGCGTGGAGGGCCTGCGGCAAGAATTGCTCGCTGGCACCTATGACGAAGCCGCGCTGCGGGCGCTGCTGCAGGAGCATAATCTCGATCCCGCCGGCGCATCAGCAGAGGAGGCCGTCCCCGCTTTGGTTGAGCGCTTGGTCCAGCAGGCGCAGCGGCGGCTCGATCGCGATCAAAAGCTGTTTGTGTATTGAATAATCCCCCGTGGCTCTAAAGCGCATTCAGGAAAAGTGGAGTTAGGGTTTCCGTCCGAATGCGTTCTAAGTCTTTGAAAAAGCTCCGGCGCTATTTCTTGCGCGGCGTCGGTTGGGCCAGGGGGTGGGCCGCTTCGATCACACCGCGCAGGCGCGCATTCGCCACATGCGTGTAGATTTGCGTGGTGGCGATATCGGCGTGGCCGAGCAAAAGCTGCACGGTGCGTAAATCGGCTCCGCCTTCCACCAAATGGGTGGCGAAGGCATGGCGCAGGACATGCGGGCTGATCTTGCTGGCATCGAGCCCAGCGCGCTGGGCGGCTTGCGCCACGATCTGGCCCACGCGGCGGCGTGTCAGCTTGCCATCGGCGGCCTGGGCGCTTGGGAACAGCCAGCGCTGCGCGGCCTGGAAGATCACTGAGGCCGGCGGCGGCAGGAAATGCGCGCGCACGCCAAGATATGCCTCCAACGCGGCGATGGCCGGCAAGCCCAGCGCGATCAGCCGCTCGCGCCCGCCTTTGCCGATGATGATCATGTGGCGCACGTTCGGCTGCGGCGCGGCTTTGAGGGGCAGCGCCACCAATTCCGAAACCCGCAGCCCCGCGCCATAGAGCAATTCCAACAGAGCGGCATTGCGCAAACTCACGGGGGTATTGGCGGGCGCAGCGGCGCTGCTGGGCGCGGCGGCGGCCTCCATCAGCTCGGTGGCTTGGGCCGCGCTTAGGCTTTTGGGCAGGCTGGAGGGGCGACGCGGGCTTTCCAATTGGCTTGCGGGGTTATCGGCGCGTAGGCCCTCACTCAGCAAAAACCGATAGAATTGCCGCAATGCCGAAAGCCGCCGGCGGGCGGTGCTTGCCGCCAGCCCACGCGCGGCCAGGCCTGCGGCATAAGCCTGCAGCGCTGCGGGCGCGGCGTTGGGCAGGCTGGTGCGCAGCGCCTGCAAGGCACGCTCCGCATCCTCGAGATCGCGCGCATAGGCATCGAGCGTGTTGATGCGCGCCCCGCGCTCGGCCGAGAGATGCTCCAAAAAGCGCTCGATCAGCGCTTCGGCCATCATCCCAAAATCGCTTCGGTGACAATGGCGCGGGCGGCGCTGGCCAGCCCGACTTTCTGCAAAGCGCCCACGAGACTGGCGAAGGTGGCGCTATCTGTAGCCGTGCCGGCTTCGGTCAACAAAATGGCGGTACGTAGCGCAGTTTCGCCCACGGCCCCGCGATCCGCGGCCGCCAGCAGAGCCAATAAAGACGGGTTGGCACTCAGCGGCGCGCCGCTGCCGCTTGTGGATGCTAAAAGCGCCTGCAAATCCTGCGGCAAGGGCGCGAGCGTGCTGAGTAGAGCCACATCGCGCTGACCGCGCGCCACATCGGTAACGCTCGCCGCCAAGCGTTGGCGCGCCGCGGCGACGCTATCGCCGCCGCTTGCTACCGCCAATGCCGCATCGAGCGTCGCCAAAGCTGCTGGGCTGGTCTCGCTGCCCAATACCGCCCGCCAACGCTGGGCGGCCTGCGTCTCCCCGAGGATCAGCGCCGAACGGGCGAGGCGCAGGCCACTGGCGGGAGCAGGGCCCGCCAGCGGAGGGGCGGTGATTTCTGGGAGAAACAACCGGCCCAAGGCCAAGCGCTCTGCTGCGTTGGGCGCACGCGCCAGATAATCCGCCACCTTGGCGGGCCGCAGTGGGGCGGCTGCCGCGTCCACGTCGCGCAGGGCCCGCAGCCAGGGCGGCATCACGGGCGCGCCGCGCCCAGCCGGCCAGGCTTTGAGCGTTTCCAGCGCGGCGGCGCGGGCAGCGGCGGGATCGAGCATGCCGCGCGCCAAGGCCGTCACCAGCGCTTCTGCCCGCAGCGACGCCATGGCCTGTGGAGAGGTGGCCACATTGATCAGCGCCAGATTGGAGGCATCGGCCAGCGGCTTTGCCGGCGCGCGCAGCTTGGCGGTGACCGACACCGCCGAATTGAGGGCGCTGTCATAGCGCGCGGGCGGGCCAGCGCCGGCCCCGCCGGCCAGTAAAGGCAAAGCAGCGTAAAGGAATTTGTCGGCCGCGCCGGTGCTGCGAGCCACATCGATGGCCACGCCGGCCCCCGCGGCATCACCCGCTATGGCCAGGCAAAACGCCCGCAGCTTGAGCAAAGCCGGCAGGCTGGGGGCCACCTCACGGGCGCGCCGGCAGGCCTCCGAGGGGTGCTGCAGCGCCAATTCGGCCTGGGCGGCGAAAACTGCCAGATTCGGCTCGGCCCGGGCCTGCCCGGACAGCCGCACCATGTCCGCCAGGGCTTGGGCCGCGCCCAATCGGCCGATGGCCTCATAGCGCTCCAGCAAGGCCTTGAAGGTGCCGGCATCCGAGGGCATTGCGGGCGAGAGCAAAGCCCCAAGCGCCAGGCGGCGCGCGGCGGGGGAGGCGAAGGTGTTGGGCAGGCCCGCGAACACGCCCGCCAGCGTGGCCCCATCGCTGCCGACCCACAGCGTATTGGGCAAAGCCAGCGCCCCGGGCTCCAGCGCGCCGACTTCCCAGGCGCTCAGCGGCGTGAGCACGGTGGATTCGATCGTTGATGCTTGTGGCCAAGCCGCTGGCGCGTTCCATAGCATAGCGCAAGCAGCCAAGGCGGCCGCGCCGGCCAGGCCGCTAAGGCGTCTCTTTAAAGGCATTGGGAAGCTCAACCCGGGTCTCCTGCTGGGGCACGACGACCGAATCGCCCAGTCTTACAAGGTAAACGAAGCCCCCGATAATGGCGATGCCGGCCAAAATGGGCAAAGCCAAGCCAAGCGGGCCGCCTTTGCCTGATGCGCCGAAGCTGGATTTTCTGCGCCTGCGCGCCATGGTTTGTCCCTATGCCGTTGCGGTGGCGAACATTAGCCCCCAAAATGGGGCGGGTTCCAGACGCAATTTGGATGAGCGGCCCAAGGAGTGAGTTTTATCATGTCAGGCGGGGTGGTGAGCGAGAACGAGGCGCGTGAAGCCGCTCATTGCACGCTGGAATTGGCGGCCCTGGCCGCGCATGTGCGCCCCTCGCGCACGATCGCGCTGGTTGGCTTGATGGGGGCGGGCAAGACGTCCATCGGCAGGCGCCTGTCGCATTTGCTGGATTTGCCCTTTCGTGATGCCGATCACGAGATCGAATTGGCGGCTGGCCGCTCCGTCAGCGATATCTTTGCTGAGCGCGGCGAGGCGGAGTTTCGCCGCGGGGAGCGCCAAGTGGTGGCCCGCTTGCTGCGCCAGCCCATCCATGTGCTGGCCACTGGCGGCGGCGCTTTTCTCGATGAATCTACGCGTGCGCTGCTGGCGGAGCGGGCCGTGAGTATTTGGCTGAAAGCCGACATCGAGACGCTGTTCCGGAGGGTGTCGCGGCGCGCCACCCGGCCATTGCTGCAAACGGCGGATCCGCGCGCCGCGCTGGAGCAAATGCTGCTGCTGCGCGCGCCGATCTATGCCCTGGCTGATTTGCATGTGGACTCCGTCCCCGGGCCGCCAGGCCGGACCGTGCAGGCGGTTTTGCTGGCCCTTGGCAGCTATTTTTCCGCTGCGCCAGCGCCCACGGAGCAAGCATGAGCGCGCGCGAGCGGGTGCAAATCGGGCTCGGCGCGCGCAGCTATGACGTGCATATCGGCGATGGCGTCATTGACACGCTCGGCCAAGAGGCGCGCGCGCTGGGGGCTGGCAAATGCGCCATCATCACCGATGCACACGTGGCCCCGCTATGGGCAGAGCAGGTGCAGCGGGTGTTGCATGAGGCGGGCTTGGCCACAGAGCTCATCGTTTTGCCCTCTGGGGAGGCGAGCAAATCCTTCGCGCAGTTTCAGCGGGTCTGTGAAGCGGTTTTGGCCTGCGGCCTGGAACGGCGCGATCTCGTCATCGCTTTGGGCGGGGGTGTGGTCGGTGATCTGGCGGGCTTTGTGGCGGGCGTGCTGAAGCGCGGCGTGGATTTCATCCAAATCCCCACCACTTTGCTGGCCCAGGTGGATTCCTCGGTGGGTGGAAAAACCGGCATCAATGCCGCTGGCGGTAAAAACCTGATCGGACTGTTCCACCAACCGCGTCTGGTGCTGGCCGATACGGCTACCTTGCGGAGCTTGCCGGTGCGGGAGCTGCGCAGCGGCTTCGCTGAAGTGCTCAAATACGGGCTGATCGATGATCCGGCCTTGTTTGCCTGGGGCGCGGCGCATGGCGCAGCCGCTTTGGCGGGCGATGCGGCGGTGTTGGCGCAGGCGGTGGCTGCCAGCGTGCGGGCCAAGGCGCGGATCGTGGCCGCGGACGAGCGCGAAAGCGGCGCACGCGCTTTGCTGAACCTTGGTCACACCTTCGCCCATGCGCTCGAGGCCAGCGCCGGGTATGATGGCCGCTTGTTGCACGGAGAGGCAGTCGGGTGCGGGATGGCGTTGGCGTTCGATTTTTCGGCGCAATTGGGATTTTGCCAGGAAACCGTGGCTTTGGAGGTTAAGGCGGTTTTGGCCAAAAGTGGATTTGGCGTGCAGCCGGCTCAGCTGGCGGGCGGGCCGTACGATCCCGCAGCGCTGCTGAGCGCCATGGAGCAGGACAAAAAGAACGAAGGCGGCGAGATCACGCTGATTTTGGCGCGCGGCATTGGCGAGGCCTTCGTCCATAAGCGCGCGCCGCGCCAGGCGCTCGCGGCATTTTTGCACGGTGCTGCCCAATCATGATGACGAGTTTGCTGATCGCGGGGGGCATGATCCTCTCACTCATTTTTCTGAACGCTTTCTTCTCCCTGGCAGAAACCGCGCTGACGGCCGCTTCGCGCGCTCGCATGCTGGCGCTGGAGCGGGAGGGCGATCGCGGCGCGGCGCGGGTCAATGCCCTCAACCAGGATCGCGAGCGCATGATCGGCGCGGTGCTGTTGGGGGCGAACGTGGTGACGATCTGCGCCTCCGCGCTGGCGGCCACGGTGTTTGCGGGGCTCTATGGCCAAGCCGGGCCGATTATCGCCACACTGGTGCTGACGCCCTTGCTGCTGATCTTCGGGGAAGTTTTACCCAAGACCTATGCCATTGCGGCGGCGGATCGGATGGCGCGCTTCGTATCGCTGCCCATCGCGTTAATGGTGCGCTTTCTGGCACCTCTGGTGATGAGCGTGCAATTTGTTGTGCGCCGCACGCTGGCTTTATTTGGCGTGCGCGTCGAGCCGGGCGTGGACGTGCTCGCGGCGCGCGCAGAAATCCGCGGCGCGGTGGAATTGCACGCGGAGGAGGGCTCGGTGCAGCGCGAGGCGCGCGATCGGCTGCGCGGGACCCTCGATCTCGGCGATTTGAAGGTCGCGGATGTCATGGTGCACCGCCGCAACATGAAAATGATCGATGCCGATCTGCCGGTGCGCGAAATCCTGGCGCAGGCCGCGGCCTCGGCGCACACGCGCTTGCCCCTATGGCGCGAAGAGCCCGAAAACGTCATCGGCGTGCTGCACGCGCGTGATGTGCTGCGCGCCATGGCCAGCACCGGCATTGATGGGCTCGATCCCGTGGGCATGGCCCGCCAGCCCTGGTTCGTGCCGGAGGCCACCAGCGCCGAGGGTCAGCTCGCGGAATTCCTACGCCGGCGTGAGCATTTCGCCTTTGTGGTGGATGAATACGGGGCCCTGCGCGGGCTGGTCACCCTTGAAGACATCATCGAAGAGATCGTGGGAGACATTAAGGACGAGCACGATATCGCGGTGCAGGGCGTGCGGCCCCAGCCGGACGAATCGGCGTTCGTCGATGGCTGGGTGCCCATCCGCGATCTGAACCGCGTCATGGATTGGAGCCTGCCCGATGAGGAGGCGGTGACGGTGGCCGGGCTGGTCATCCATGAAAGCCAATCCATCCCCGAGCCGGGCCAGTTGTTTTCCTTCCACGGCTATCGCTTCCAAATTCTGCGGCGCACCCGCAACCAGATCACCGCGATGCGGGTGCAGCGTGACGCGGCGCAGGAGGTGCTCGGTGGCTAATGGGGATGCTCGGATGCCGCAGCCGGATCTGGCGCAGATCGCCGCCGCGCACGAGGGCACGCTGGCGCAATTGCTGGGCGTGCGCTTTGTCGAGGCGAGCCAAACGCGCGTGGTCATTGAACTGGATATGCGCCCGGCTTTGTCCACCTATGGCGGCGGGGTGCATGGCGGCGTGCTGATGGCCTTTGCCGATATTGCCGGGGCGCTTGGCGCGGCGCTGAACCTTCCGCCCGGTCACCGTACCAGCACAATGGAAAGCAAGCAAAATTTCGTGGGCTCGATCCGCGAGGGGGTGCTGCGCGCTTTGGCTGAGCCGCTGCATCTGGGCGCGCGCACCATGGTGTGGCAAACCAAGGTGACGGACGCCGCCAGCGGCAAGCTGCTGGCCAATGTGGTGCAAACCCAAATGACTTTGCCCTTGGCATGAGGCATCCAGGGCTGGCCTCTACGGCTCAGAATGTCAAATTAGCCCGCTTGTCGAGAAGAGGGAGGGTGATCCAAGTTTTCCAGCATTTTGGCGATACGCAAAAACCGCCCAAAAGCGGTGATCATCGCCATGGTGAATCCATCCACGCCGCCGAGGCAATATCGGCGCAAGAAATAGAATTTCAGAAAGGCTGCCGGAAATTCAAAGATCAGGCGGAGCACCAGCGGCAAGCGGGAACGCTTTGGTTGCGTATCGGCGGCAAGTTGCGTTGTGTAATTCCACTTGGCAGTCGCGTGCTCCCAATTACGAAAGCTGTAATGCCAAATTGGATTGCGCAAGGTGTGCGGTGCCTCGTCAACCGTGATATCGAGTTTATCCCAATTGGGATTGGGGCCAGTGCGTGCGATACGCCGATCATAAATTAAGATTTGCTCGTGGCAAAAGCCCAGCGGCGGCGGCTCTTGGTGGTGTGGAAAGATCATCGCTTTGCGGACGATCATCAGCCGCGGCGCCATCGGGCGCAGCAAGATCGCGCGGATCTCGGCAACGAGCTGCTCGGTGAGGATTTCATCAGCATCCAGTGAGAACACCAAATCGTGTGAGCACTTGTCCTCGCCCCAATGCCGCTGTGGCCCAAAGCCCGGCCAGGGATGGCTGAATACCTTTGCCCCAAGGGATTGGGCGATTTCCACCGTCGCATCTTTTGATCCGGAATCCACGATCACAATCTCGCCGCCAAGGGGCAAAGCGGAGCGAATGGTCGCGCCGATCCGATCGGCTTCATTCAGGGTGCGGATTAGCACCGTCAAGGCGATGGACTGCGCAGGGGGCGGGCCAGGCGGGGAATTTCCATCCATTGCGCGAAGAATTCCTTGAATAATCCCGCGCAATAGAATGGCTCTCTCGCGCAGCGCAACCATAAAATGATCTGCGTTGGCGCATTTCAACAAAAAGCCTGACCCGGACTTGATCCGGGGTGTAGCGCCAGTTTCGTGCCCGAAAATGCGCTGCACAAGCCGGGCTTGAGCCGGCTTTGTCGAGAAGCGGTCGGGCTCTGTTCAAACAGCGCGGCACGGCCCATCTTGCGCTATCGCCGCGATTCTCCGGCGGCTCCAAACCATGGGATATCTCGATCATTCGCAATCGTACCCCCACGGCCAGCCCGGAAATCGAGCGGCTGATCGAGCTCCTAGCCAAGCTGCCGGGGCTGGGACCGCGCTCAGCCCGGCGGGCGGCCCTGCATTTGCTGAAACGGCGCGAAGCCTTGCTTGCGCCCTTGGCCGAGGCGCTGGGCGAGGCGGCCGCCAAGGTGGCCATTTGCGGGCAATGCGGCTCGCTGGATGCGGCGAATCCTTGTGTGATCTGCGCGGATCCGCGCCGTGACCGCACCATGCTGTGCGTGGTCGCGGAGGTTGGCGATGTCTGGGCGCTGGAGCGGGCGGGTGCGTTCCGCGGGTGCTATCATGTGTTGGGCGGTGTGCTTTCCGCGCTGGACGGGGTGCGCCCTGAGGATTTGCGCATTGGTGCCTTGCTGGAGCGTGCCGCGGAGGTGGGCGTGCGCGAGGTGATCCTGGCGCTGGCGGCCACCGTCGATGGGCAGACCACCGCCCATGTGCTGAGTGAGCGCCTCGCGGGCCTCAACATTGCCGTGACGCGCTTGGCGCAAGGCGTGCCGATGGGCGGGGAGCTCGAGCACCTCGATGACGGCACCTTGCTGGCCGCCCTCGCAGCGCGGCGCGCCTGATCAGCCTCCGAATAGGGCGTGTTAGGAGACCAATGAGAGCCGCCCCTTGACGCCGGCAATCTCCATGCGCGCGCCGGCCAGCAGCCCCATGATTCGACCGGGCTCAACTTGGCCTTCGCGCCCGTCTGGCGCGATCGCCGCCCAGGCGATGCTGCCGGTGTTTTTCAAGCCGAAACGAGTGGGCTGCGCCGGATCGGCCAACACCTCTAGGCTGGCCCCGGTCAATTGCGGCCAATGCGCGGCGGCGCTGGCTAAAGAAATTTGCGCGCCGGGCCGCAGAAAAATCGTCACCGGCTCGCCCGAGTCAGCCTGCAAGACGAGCGCGCCAAGAATTACTGGCTCTTTGGGGATAGTAGAAAAGGCCGGCTGGGCGGGCTGGGCTGCTGGTTGGGGGATTGGCGGCGCTTTGCGCTGCGGTGCGATGGATTCGCCGATAGCCGATCCGGCCAAATACTGGCCTTCGCCATCTAATTCCATGCAGCGCAGGCACACCGTCAACATGGCAAAACCAGCGGCGAGGCCAATGGGGATGCTCAGTTCATCTTGACTGGCGAACGTATTCCAGGACGCGTGTAGCAAAGCCGATGTCGCAAGTAGACTAATCACGGCTTGGGCTGCATTGCGCGGATGGCGCCGCGCCAAAACCAGGCCAAACCCGGCAATCGCGGCATAGGCCCCGTGCCCGGTCAAGAACGTTAGCAACCTCGGAACCAGCAATTGCAGGCCTTGTACAATTCCCGCTTGCTCTGAGAAGAAGCTTTGCGCATCGCCGGGCAAGCCTTGCACATAAACCAGAAACGCCTTGCTGACCTCGCTGATTTTATCGGGCACGTATTGCCCAACCGTCTCGAGATAAACAAAAGCGGCGGCGCTGGCGAAGCAAACCATCAGCATCGTGGTGGGCCGGGACATATCCAGCCGCTTGGCCCAAGCCCCCGCCCATGCCTGATCCGCGGGGCGCTGCAGCAGCCAGCGGCGCGCGAAAATGGCCATCGCGACGGGGAGAATCTTGAAGCTATCCTCCGCCAATCCCGCTGAAAAAAAATCGGAGGCAAGGCTCCGCAGCCAGTCAAATGGCAGGAAAGAGGCGGTTTCCAGCGCGTTGCCGGGCAACACATAGCGCCAAAACCATAGCCAAAGCGCCAACGGGGGCACCAAGTTATTCTGGCCCGGCACAGGTAAAAACGGCACCTTCATCAACACGACGACGAACAGGAACACTCCGCCCAAAGTCAGCAGGGAAATGTCTGAACGTAAAAAATGCCGCAATACCAGAACATAAGTCACTAAGATGATGGCGGCTAGGCTATCGATCAGCAATCGCGGGCTGCTATTGCTGCTAAAGAGGAGCACGGCCAGCACGGTGATCGCGACCACCAGCCAAAAGGTGCGGCTTTTCAGCCAAACTGCCTTGGTGTTGAGCCAGGGAAACAACTCGACGGCCGTCAAGCGCTCATTTTGGATCGGGCTTGCTTTGTCCTGCATCATTGCCTCCGGGGCTATTGATGGATGGTAACCTTGGTCTTGACGCTTGGCCAGCCTTAGGTTTTGCGCCGGCCGCCGGTGCGGCCTTGGGCTTGGCTGGATCGGCGGGCACAGCCGCTGCAGGCGGCGCCTTGGGCGGCGGGCCGATGAAGTGGCGGCCCAGCAATGCTGCGAGCAACAGCATGATCGCGACCAGCAGCCAGCCGCGCCCGCTTTTGCCCCGCTCCGTCAGCGCTGGCGAAGAGGCCGTCACCGTCGCAGGCTGGGCGTCGCGTACCAATGCCGCCAAGGAGACATCATCGCCGCTGCCTCGGGCCGAGAGCGCGGCCAGATCGCTCTCGACAGCGGCTGGCTTGGCCCCGGCGGCGATCAGATCGAGCATCGCGGCGGCGGCATTGGCGATCGCGTCGCGGTCACTGAAGGATTTGGCAAAGCCATCGGAGGCCAGCACGGCGTCACGCCAGGGGCCGATCACCGCAAAGCGTGCGCTAAGCTGTGCATCGGGCTCGCACAATGACGCGGTCTCTTCGCCCTGGCGCAGATCGTCCGCTATGGGTGCGGCCAGCTGGCCGGTGCCATCGCGGATCAGGACATTGCCGTCGCCGACTTGGAAAGCCAGGCCCCCGCCGGGCCAGAGCAAAGCCGCGACCAGGGTCGTGCCATAGGGGCCATAGACCCCAAGCCCGGCCGCATCCGATTGCGCCGCCAGGGCTTGTTCAAGGGGATTGACGGCGATGGCCGCGTCGACTTTATCACGCCACAGCGCCAGCGCGGCGGTGAGGATTGCCTCCGCTTCGATGGCGGGCGCGTTGGGCAGGGCATCGGCGCGCCCCCCCCAGGCCGCGCGCATCTCAGCGAGGCAGGCCTCCACCGCAAAGCGCGCGCCATCGGCGCTGCGGGCGTGCAGGTTTGCGCCGTGCCCATCGGCCACAGCCAGCGCATACCCCCCCTTTGCGAGCGCTTCCCAGCCCGCAAAATCCTGATTAGGCGCACCGCGACGGATATGGGCTGCACCGCGTGCGCTGGCGCTGAGCGCGCGGTAGGTGGCCGGGCTCATGGCGAAAGGGGCGCGATGCGCCCCAGGCAAGCGTTGGTGAAGCGGATGGCATCGCCGGGCTGCAGCGCCGCCATTTCCCCGGGCGCGATGGTGGTGGTGGTTGCCGCCCCCGCGACGCTCCATACAAGGTCGGAGCTATTGCGCAGCACGCGCGCGCCATTGACCAGCTCGACCCGGCCGATCACGCCATCCAGCGCACCGCTTTTGGCCAGCCCCAGCACAGCGGCGTGCACGCGCGCACCGGGTGAGAGCAGCATGGCGCGTCGTCCTATCGTCATGGTCAATTCCGTCTGCAGCGGTGCGGCGCACCACCCACACACACGGGAAACAGAGCCAAAATAGGGAGTTTCAAAGCTGCAAACCGGGCAGGTGACGCAGCCATCGCGCAGTGTTTGCAGGCCATCGATCCATTCGGTTTCGATGACCCGGGCGCGGGGGGATTTGAGGCCCGGCCCAAAGGCCCTGGAAAACAGCGCGCGCAAAGTGGGTGGCAAGGCCGCCCACAATTTGGCCTGCGCATCATGGTGGCCGGGCATCGGGCCATTTCTATCATCGGCCTCGTCAAAGATGAACAATGGTGCCGAGCCAAACACCGCGATCTCATCGTCCGAGGAAAACACTGCGCGCTGCGCCGCCGCCCGCCCCTCAAGGGGGTGGCAGTAAAAAATCAAATAAAACAACAGCACCGCGAGGGAATGCAGATCGCAATCTGCAGAGGGGCCCGCCTCCGCGCGGACGATTTCCGGGGCCATGAATTTGGGTGTGCCACTGACGGTGGCCAGCGCGCCATCCTCATCGACATTGTCGTTGTCGCAAATCAGGATCGCAAGCTTTTCTGGAGAGAGGAAAATCGCAC
>JAKFWI010000180.1 GCA_021731965.1 Hyphomonadaceae bacterium
GCAGTGCACTGGTTTTATTCGGAATATCGGATTGATGGCGCAAGCAATGATCAACAAACGCATCAGTATTTTGGGGGTGACGGGCTCGATCGGGGCGTCAACCATCGCTGTCGTGGAGGAATTACGGGCGCGTGGCGAATCGATCGAGGTTGAGGCCATCACCGCCGGGCGCAATGTTGAAGGCTTGATCGAAGCGGCTTTACGGCTACGACCCAAATTTGTCGCCGCCGCGCATGAGGGCTCGCTCGCGCGGTTGAAAGAGGCACTGGCCCATACCGGGATCGAGGTGGGCGCGGGGGCCAACGCGGTCGAGGAGGCGGCCTCCCGGCCAAGCGATTGGGTGATGTCCGCAATTGTCGGGGCGGCGGCTTTGCAGCCCACTTTGGCGGCCTTGCGCCGCGGCGTCACGGTGGCCTTGGCCAATAAGGAATGCTTGGTCTGCGCGGGGGAGCTGGTGATCGAGACGGCCCAGCGGCATGGCGCACGCTTGCTGCCGGTGGATTCCGAGCACAATGCGATTTTTCAGGTTTTGCACCATCCAGAGCGGGTTGATCGCATGACGTTGACCGCGTCCGGCGGGCCCTTCCGCACTTGGTCGCTAGAGGCCATGGCCAAGGCTGGGCCGGAGCAAGCCTGCGCGCACCCCACCTGGGCCATGGGCGCAAAGATCTCCGTCGACAGCGCCACCTTGATGAACAAGGGATTGGAACTGATCGAGGCGGCTTGCCTGTTCGCCATGCCCGAGGATCGCATCGACGTGGTCGTGCATCCGCAATCCATCATTCACAGCCTGGTCACGTATTGCGATGGCTCGACGCTCGCGCAGCTTTCGCCGCCTGATATGCGGGTGCCTATCGCATTTGCGCTGGCTTGGCCCGATCGCGCGCCGATCAAGGCCAAAGCGCTGGATTTGTGCAGTTTGCAGCAATTGACCTTTGAGCAGCCGGACGGTGTGCGCTTCCCCGCTTTGGGCCTGGCGCGGGCAGCGCTGCGCGCGGGCGGGCCGGCCACGGCCGTATTGAACGCTGCGAATGAGCAGGCCGTCGAGGCATTTTTGAATCGGCGCATCGGCTTTTTAGACATCGCACGGGTGGTTGAGGGGGTACTTGAGCTTTCAGCAGCAGGGAAATTGCCGAGCGTCTCGAAAACGCCCCGTTCCTTCGATGAGGTGATGCTGGTCGATAATGCCGCACGGATGGCGGCGGATCGCTTGGCCACGCAACGGGGCGTCGGCTAAAGGAGGGGGTGCAAGTGCAGGAAATCACGTATCTCCTGATCACCATTGTGTCGTTCGTGCTCGTGCTGGGCCTCGTGGTGGTCGTGCACGAAATGGGGCATTTCTGGGCGGCGCGCTGGTGCGGCGTGGCGATCGAAGCGTTTTCCGTTGGGTGGGGTAAATCGATCTGGGAGCGGCGGGACGCGCGGGGCGTGCGCTGGAAGCTGGCGCAGTGGCCCATTGGCGGATTTGTGAAATTCGTCGGTGATGAGAATGCCATCAGCGCGGCCCCCACTGCCGGCTATGCCGATGCGGCGGCCAAGGCCGCGGCGCGGGACCGCGGGATTTTGCAGGCCATGCCCGTTTGGGTGCGGGCGCTGGTATCGGTGGCTGGGCCGGCTGCCAATTTCCTGTTCACCATCTTGGTGTTTGCCATCGCCTTCATGGCTGTCGGCCAAAACACCACGGATATCGGCGCGCTTGCGCCGCGGCTCGATGCCATCGCCGCGGGCTCTGCTGCCGAACGGGCTGGGCTGAAGGCCGGAGATGTCGTGACCAGTATCGGTGCGCGGCCGATCAGCACCTATAAAGACTTGCAAGCCGCCGTGGCCGCGAGCCCGGGGCGCACGCTCGATGTATTGGTTGTGCGCGATGGCGCGCCGCGGCGCGTCGCCGCCACCCCGGATCGGGTGGAGCAAATCGGGGAAGATGGCGCGAAAATCGCCATCGGCCGGCTTGGTGTGCAGCGCAGCCCTTCGCGCGCGGAAATGGTTTATGTGCGCGCCAACCCCGTTGAGGCGATCGGCCTGGGCGCGCAGGCCACGTGGCGAATGGTTTCGGGCATTTTGGGCTATCTGGGGGACATCTTCACCGGCAAGAAATCAGCCGATCAGCTATCGGGGCCGATCGGCATCGCCGACGTCACGGGGCAAGTGGCCAATACTTCGCTGGGAGAAAGCGGGCAATCAATGGTTTCGCGCGCAGGCGGCTTCGTGGCATCCTTGATCGTGCTGGCAGCGACGCTGTCGGTCGCGGTCGGTTTGACGAATTTGCTGCCGATTCCCGTGCTTGATGGTGGTCATTTGCTGTTTTACGCGGCAGAAGCTGTGCGGGGGCGGCCATTGGGGCCAGCGGCACAGGCCATCGCCTATAATTTCGGGTTGGTTATGGTGGCGTCCATCTTTTTGCTGGCGACATGGAACGATTTGCACCGCTTGTTTGAGCGGCTGACAGCAGTTTGAGGGGCTTTTGTCTCTCGCTAGCGGCGCGCATGGCGCGCGGCGCATGGTGAGGACATCAAAGGGATGAGGAATCAATGAAGCGCGTGTGGCGAGAAGCGCTCCTTGGGGCAGTAAGTTGCGTTGCAACTGTCGGCCCAGTAGGCGGTGTGCTGCTGATTCCATCTGAGGCGAACGCCCAGGACGCGGCTGCGCCAGCGCCGGCAAGCCCAGCTGCGGCCGCTTCGGTGGTGCGCCGCATCGTTGTGTCGGGCAATCAACGCGTCGAAGCCAGCACGGTGCTGTCTTACGTGCCGATCCAGCCGGGGGACGCCCTCAATCCCGCAGCGGTGGATGCTGCGATCAAGACCTTATTCGCAACTGGCCTGTTTGGCGATGTCGATATCAATGACAATAACGGCATTTTGACCATTCAGGTGGTCGAAAACCCGATTATCAATCGCGTCATCTTCGAAGGTGTGCGCGCGCTCAAAGAAGAGGATCTCACCAAAGAGGTGCAGGCCAAGCCGCGCTCCGTATTCACCGCCGCGCGCGCACAGGCCGATATTCAGCGCATCGTGGAATTGTATCGCCGCTCCGGGCGGTTTGCCGCGAGCGTCACACCGAGCGTGCGCGAACTTGAGCAAAACCGCGTTGACTTGATCTTCACGGTCAGCGAGGGCCCCACCACGGGGGTCAAGAGCATCAACTTTATCGGAAACGCGGCCTTTTCGGATACGGCCCTGCGTAAGGCGGTGGTGACGGAGCAATCCAAATGGTGGAAATTCCTTACTTCCAACGATAATTACGATCCCGATCGATTGGATTATGACCGCGAATTGCTCCGGCAATGGTATACCAATCGTGGCTACGCGGATTTCCGGGTGGTTTCGGGGGTTGCTGAGCTAACGCCTGACCAGAAGGACTTTTTCGTTACCTTCACGATCGAGGAAGGCATCCAATATGATTTCGGCGAAATCGTCGTAGAGACAGAGTTGGATCGCCTCTCGCCCAAGCTGCTCAAGGCCTCCATCCCCATTCGTTCCGGGCGCCGCTTCCAGGGCAAGCAGATCGAATCGGCCATCGATGCCATGACGTTCGTCGCTGGTGCGTCAGGCTATGCCAATGTGGACATCCGCCCCCGGGTCGATCGCGACAAGGAAACGCGCAAGGTCAACATCACCTTCGAAGTGAATGAGGGCCCTCGCATCTTTGTCGATCGGATCGAAGTTGCCGGCAACAACAGCACGCTGGACGAGGTCATCAGGCGCGAGCTTCGTGTCGTGGAAGGTGATGCCTTTAACCGCATTTTGCTTGATCGCTCCAAAGCCCGGCTGCGCGGTCTTGGCTTTTTCAAAACGGTTGAGATCGAAGAAAAGCCCGGCGGCGATGCGGATCGATCGGTTGTTGACGTGAAGGTTGAGGAAGATTCAACCGGCGAATTGTCTTTCCAGGCAGGCTTTTCATCCACTGAAAACTTCCTCTTCGATGTGTCGATCTCGCAAAGCAATCTGGGTGGGCGTGGGCAATTCTTGCGCCTGCGGGCCTCAACGAGTTCTCGCCGTCAGCAGCTTGATCTACAATTCACCGAGCCGAAATTCCTCGGTCGCAATCTTGCTGCGGGCTTTAACGCCTTCTTGACCCGTAGCAATTTCTTGGACGTCTCGGCGTTTGCGACGCAGACGGTGGGCGGCTTGTTGCGCGCCAGCTTCCCGTTGACGGAGCGGTCTGGCCTGGGGCTGACCTATTCCTTGCGCCAAGACACGATCAATATTGCCGATTCCCAGGTTGGTCTCGCTGACGGGACGGTGGTCGATCAGTGCTCTGTGCTCAATCCGTTGCGCCCGGGCCTGTGTGACCAGGAGGGATCGTTCGTCACTTCCATCATTGGTTTCTCGCTTAGCTATGATCGCCGCAATGATTTCGTAACCCCGACGAAGGGTTATAATATCGTCTTCCAGACGAATGTCGCTGGGCTTGGCGGGCAGGTTCAATACATCCGCGCTGAGTTGGAAGGCGGTATTTACCAAAAGCTATTTGGGCCAGTGCGCGGTGCCTTCCTGTTTAGCGGGGGCTATATCCTTGGCTATGGCGGCGACGATGTGCGGATCAATGACCGCTTCTTCAAGGGGGGCTCGTCTTTCCGCGGGTTCGAAATTGCGGGTGTCGGGCCGCGCCAATTGATCGGCGTCGTTGCTCCCGATGGGAGTACGGATACGCTGGAGAGAGATGCACTCGGGGCGAACATTTTCGGCATCGGGACAGTCCAGGCAGAGTTTCCGCTTGGCTTGCCCAAGGAATTCGGCTTGAGCGGCGCCGCTTTCTATGAATTCGGCACGGTAGGCAAGCTTGACGATTCTTCCAGCCGCACGCTGCCTTCGTTTACCGATGTGAACGGGCTCATAAATACGCCTTTTGTTGGTGATCAACTGTCTTTCCGCGCCTCTGCCGGCATCAGCATTTTCTGGGATTCGCCGTTCGGCCCTGTGCAATTTGATTTCGCCCAAGTCCTTAACCGCCAATCCTATGACCGGCCGGAATTCTTCCGTTTCAGTACGCGTACACGTTTCTAACCAAAGGATATCTAGCATGCGTTTAGCAACTTTGATCACCTCCGCGGCTTTGTCGTTTGCGACATTGGCCGCACCGACCCTGGCATTTGCGGCCGAGATTTTGGTAGTGGATTATGGGCGCGTCTACCGCGACTCGCTGTCGGGCAAGGATGCGCAAAACAAGCTTCGCGCCTTGAGCGATACGGTGGTGCGGGAGTTGCAGCCCGAAGCGGATGCTGCCCGCGCAGATCAGCAATCCTTGGCGACGCGCTTCCAAGGCAAGACCGAGCAGCAGGCGAGCGACGAGCTGCAAAAAGATGCCGCCTTGCGCAAAACCTATGAGGATGCCTCGCAGAAAATCCAGGCCTTCACGCAAAAACAGCAGCTGCGCCAGCAAGAATTGCAGGAAACCGAGCGGCGAGCCGTCGCCGCGGTGCTGAAGGGAACGGAGCCAATCCTGCGTGAAATGCTCACGGAGAAAAAGGCGATTGCGGTGGTGGAATCAGCGGGGGTGATCGTCTCGGCTCCTTCTGCGGATATCACCACGGAGGTGATTTCGCGCCTAGACTCCCGTGTGAAGGCCATCCCCGTGACCAAGGTTGACCTGGTCGCCGAACAGCAGGCGGCTCAATCGCGTCAACAACAGCCGGCAGGGCCTGCGCCGCGTCGGTAACCGTGTCGGCGGCACCCGTTTGAGGTTTGCATGATAGACGGGCGGTTCTACCGGGCGCTTGGCCCCAAGGCGATCGGTGAACTGGTCGGCTCGGGGCCAGCTTCTCGCGGCAGTTTGCTGCGCGGAGATGCTTCCATAAAGCTGTCCGGGGCTGCGGCCCTGGATCGTGCCGGCCCGGATGACGTCGCCTTTTATGAAGGCAAGGATGCTGCGGCGGTACGCGCCTGCGCCGCCGGGCTGCTGCTGATCGAAACCGGCGCCGCGGGCCTGGCTGACGCCTCAGCTGCCTCGGCGGTGTTTGCCACGCGATATCCGCGCGCGGTCTTTGCCAAAAGCTGCCTGGCTTTGTTCGCGCAGCGAGAGATTGAGCCCGGCGACGTGGCCCAGCACGCCAATGTCACCCTGGAGGCGGGCGTCAAGCTTTGCCCTGGGGTTGTTCTTGGCGAGGGCGTAGAGATCGGGGCCGGCGCGTGGATCGGCCCCAATTGCGTGCTTGGTCCGGGCGTCAGCATCGGGCGGGGCTCGCGCATCGGGGCCAATGCTGTCTTGCAATGCACATTGCTGGGCGATCAGGTGGTGATCGGCGCGGGCAGCGTGTTGGGCGAGGCTGGGTTTGGAGTGACGGTGGGAGAGGATGGCGCTGTCAGCCTGCCGCATCTCGGTCGAGTCATCGTGCAGGACCGGGTCAGCATTGGCGCGCTGACGGCGGTGGACCGCGGCCAATTGCAAGACACCATCATTGGTGAGGATGCCAAGATCGACAACCACTGCCAGATTGCCCACAACGTGCACATCGGGCCTGGGGCCATTCTGGCGGCCTTTGCCGGCATATCCGGCAGCGCGAAAATCGGTGACAGCGCGCATTTGGGGGGGCGCGTCGGCATAGCAGATCATGTACAGGTGGGGGCCGGCGCATCCTTGGCGGCGGGTTCGGGTTTGATGCACACCGTGCCCGCGGGCGCGATTTGGGGCGGCTATCCCGCCAAGCCTATCCAGCGCTGGATGCGCGAAGTGGCTTGGCTAAAGAAAATGACAGGTCAAAAACATGCTCAGTGACGCACAGGCACGCGAACACGCCGAATTGGGGGATACGGTCGAGATCGATGAGGTGCTGCGCTTGCTGCCGCATCGCTATCCTTTCTTGCTGGTGGATCGTGCCGAGCGTCTAGTCCCTAATCGCTCCATTCGCGGCTTCAAGGGTGTTACCTATAACGAGCTGTTTTTCCAGGGGCATTTTCCCAATCGACCGGTCATGCCCGGTGTGCTGATCATCGAGGCGATGGCGCAAACCGGCGCTGTGCTCATGAGCCGCTCGATGGATATTGATGTCACGCAACAAGCGGTGTTCCTGCTTTCGGTGGATGCGGTGCGCTTTCGCCACCCGGTGGTGCCGGGTGACATGTTGGCCATGGATGTGGAAGTGCTGTTCGTGCGCCGCGGGATTTTCAAGTTTCGCGGCACGGCCACCGTGCGCGGCCAATTGGCCTGCGAGGCGGAGTTCGCCGCCAAGCTTGTCGAGACGAATGTGTGATGCGGATCCACCCCACCGCTTTGATCGATCCAACCGTGCTTTTGGGTGACGGCGTTGAGATCGGAGCCTATTGCGTCATCGGAGCGGGGGTGACGCTCGGCGCGGGCGTGAGCCTGGCAGCGCATGTGGTGCTGCACGGGCCTTTGAGCATTGGCGAGGGCGTGATCGTGCATGCCTTCGCGGCGCTGGGTGGCCCACCGCAGATCACTCCTGCGCCGCCGCAGGCCGGTGCACTGGAAATCGGCGCTGGCTGCATCATCCGTGAGCACGTAACGATGAATCGCGGCTCCCTGCAGGGTGTGGGCACAACGCGCGTTGGGCGTAATTGCCTGTTCATGGCCCAAGCCCATGTCGCGCACGATTGCCAGGTTGGCGATGAGGTGGTGATGGCCCAGGCCGCGACCTTGGGCGGGCATTGCGAGATCGGCTCGGGGGTGACGTTTGGCGGGCTATGTGCCGTGCATCAACGCAGCCGCATTGGCCGCCTGGCCATGATTGGAGGTTTGGCGGGCGTTGTTGGCGATATCATCCCCTTTGGTTTGGCATCGGGGGATCATGCCCGGCTGTCGGGGCTCAACCGGGTTGGCCTGCGCCGCCACGGGGCATCCCCCGCTTTGATCAAAACGCTGGGCGCGGCCTATACGGCATTGTTTCATGGCGATGGCCTGTTTCAAGAGCGCCTGGACGGGCTTGCCGATGCCTTTCGCGATACGCCCGAGGTGCAGGAAATCATCCAATTCGTGCGCGAACCGCGCCGGCGCCCATTGTGCAAGGCGAGGCCGTCATGGCGAACTGGTCGCGACTCGGAATAATCGCCGGCGGCGGCGCGCTGCCCGCGCGTCTGGCAGCGCATTGCCAGGCGCTGGGCAAGGCCTGCTTCGTGGCGCGCCTGCCGGGGGGGGATGATCCAGCCTTGGCGGGCTTTCCTGGCGGGGAATTTGCTTTTGGCCAAGTGGATGCCCGCTTCAAGGCGCTGCGCGCCTTTGGCTGCGACGCTGCGGTGTTTGCGGGTCATGTGCGCCGGCCCGATCTGAAAGCTTTGCGCCTCGATGCCGGCGGCTTGGCGCTTTTGCCCAAGGTGATCAGCGCGGCGCAAGCGGGCGATGACGCTCTGTTGCGGGTGATGGTGACAGCCTTCGAGGCGGCTGGCCTGCCCGTGCTGGCGGTGGAGGACGTCCTTGGGGCGCTGCTGGCTAGAGCCGGCCCGCTGGGCGCCCACCGGCCTGACGAGACCGCGCTCGCTGATATCGCCAAAGGGGCTGCTTTGGTCGCTGCGCTCGATGCGTTCGATGTCGGCCAGGGCTGCGTGCTGCGCGACGGCCTGGTTTTGGCGGTGGAGGCGCAGGAGGGCACCGATGCCATGCTGGCGCGGGTGGCCGGCCTGCGCGCGGCGGGGGACACCGGCGGCGTGTTGGTGAAGCGCTGCAAACCCTCCCAGGAGCGCCGCATCGATTTGCCCACCATCGGTCTCACCACCCTTGAGGGGGCTTTCACTGCCGGCCTGGCCGGCATCGCCATCGAGGCGGATGGTGCCTTGATCGTTGACGCGCCGGCGGTGCGCCAACGCGCCGACACTTTGGGCCTGTTCGTGTTCGGCTTTACGCTGCAGGCGGCGGCGTGAGCCTGCACGTTTTCCTGGTGGCGGTGGAGCCCTCGGGCGATGCGCTCGGTGCGGGCTTGATGCAGCGGCTGCGCGCATTGCGCCCCGATGTGCGCTTTTCAGGGGTTGGCGGCGCGCAGATGCGTGAGGCCGGATTGGTCAGCCTGTTCGATCCCATGCCTTTGGCGGTTATCGGCCTGACTGAGGCGCTGCGTGTAGCCCCTATGGCGCTGCGGCTTGCCGCGATTGCTGCGGATGCGGCAATCACCAGCGGCCCCGATATCGCGGTGCTGATCGATGCGTGGGGCTTCACCACAGAGCTTGCCCGGCGGCTGCGGGCACAGCGCGCCCGCTTTCCCTTGGTGAAATATGTGGGCCCGCAAGTGTGGGCGGCGCGGCCGGGGCGAGCGAAAAAGATCGCCGCTTTGTATGATGGCTTGATCGCTTTGTTCGCGTTCGAGAAGCCCTTTTATAGCCACTTTGATTTGCCGGTTGCTGTGTGCGGCATGCCGGCGTTGCAAAACGTGGTACGCGGGGACGGCGAGGCTTTTCGCCGCGCGCACGGGCTGACGGGGCGTGTTTTGCTTCTGGCCCCGGGCAGTAGGCCCTCCGAAATCACCCGTGTCGCGCCGGTGTTGGAAGAGGCGGCCGCCAGGCTGTGCGCCGCGCGCACGGATGTGAGCGTCGTTTGTTGTGTCGCGCCCAGCGTACGCGATGCGGTTATGGCGCGTGCCGAGACCTGGCCCTTCGCGCATGTTTTGGTGCTCGATCCTGCACAAAAGCCGCACGCTTTCGCCGCGGGCGATGTGGCATTGGCGGCTTCCGGCACCGTGACCAGTGAGATCGCGGTGCAAGGTGTGCCGGTGGTGGTTGGCTATCGGGTCGGGGCGATCACCGCGGCGCTCATGCGGCCCTTCATGCTTGCCCGTTACATCACGCTGATGAATATCGCGGCGGGGCGCAGGATCGTACCCGAATTCGTCCAACAGGGCTTTACCAGCCAGGCTATGGCTGCAGCCGCCACATCATTGCTGGATGATAAGAAGGCGCGCGCTTTGCAGATTGCGGCGCAGGATGCGGCGCTGACGCTATTGGGCCGCGGCGGCCGGCCCGCCGAGGAGATTGCCGCCGATCTGGTGCTGGCGACGATCTCTCGGCACGCGAAGAGGTAGGCGAGGGCCTCTTTTGGCCGCTTGGCTCAGGTGCGGGCACTCAAGGGCATATAGGCGCGCTCTGTTTTGCCGGTATAGATCTGCCGTGGCCGGCCGATTTTCTGCGACGAATCCTCAAGCATTTCCGTCCATTGTGCGATCCAGCCGACAGTGCGGGCCAAGGCGAACAACACGGTGAACATGGAGGTGGGGAAGCCCATGGCCCGCAGCGTAATACCTGAATAGAAATCGATGTTGGGATAGAGCTTGCGCGCCAGGAAATACTCATCATTGAGAGCGATTTTTTCCAGCTCGATGGCCACTTTTAGAAGTGGGTCTTGGGTGCCACCCACTTCGGCCAGCACTTGGTGGCAAAGCTTCTGCATGACTTTGGCGCGCGGATCGTAATTCTTGTAAACGCGGTGGCCAAAGCCCATCAGCCGCACCTCGGAATCCTTATCTTTCACCTTAGCGATGAAATCGGGGATGTTGTCGACATTGCCGATATCGGACAGCATTTTTAGCGCCGCTTCATTGGCGCCCCCATGGCTTGGCCCCCACAAGCACGCGATGCCCGAGGAGATGCAGGCGAACGGATTGGCACCGGAGGAGCCCGCCAGGCGCACCGTGGAGGTCGAGGCGTTTTGCTCGTGATCCGCGTGCAAAATGAAGAACACGTCCATCGCCCGTGCCAGAATCGGGTTGATCACATAGTCTTCTGCCGTAACCGCAAAGCACATGCGCAGGAAATTGGACGAAAAATCCAATTCATTGCGGGGCGTCACGAAATGCTGGCCGCTGGAGTATTTGAAGGCGCGCGCCGCGATCGTTGGCATTTTGGCGATCAAACGATGGCTGGAAATCTCGCGCTGGCGCGGATCATTGATATCCAAGCTGTCGTGATAAAAAGCCGAGAGCGCACCCACGGCACCAACCATGATGGCCATCGGGTGGGCATCGCGGCGAAAGCCTTCGAAGAAGCGATCAAATTGCGCGTGCAGCATCGTGTGATGCGTGATGGCGTGATTGAAATGCGCAAGCTGATCGGGGCTGGGCAATTCACCGTGCAACAGCAAATAGCAGACCTCGATAAAGCTGGAATGCTCCGCCAACTGATCGATAGGATAGCCCCGGTAGAGCAGCACGCCCGCATCGCCATCGATATAGGTGATTTGCGATTCGCAGCTCGCGGTGGACATAAAACCGGGATCATAGGTGAACACAGCACCTTGCGCATACAGCTTGCGGATATCCAGGACATCGGGCCCTGTCGATCCCCCGTAAATAGGCAAATCGATGGCTTTTCCGTTGACTGTTAAGGTCGCCGAACCCTTCGGCAGCGCTTTCGATTGCATGGTCATTACCTCGCTTTTTGGGCCGCTTCAGGGAGAGGCGGCATCACAAACGATCATCCATCCGGCCCAACGCCTCGCTCTTGCCGAGCAGAGCCAGCACCTGGCCCAAATCCGGCGTGCCTAGTGTGCCAGTGAGCAAAGCACGAAGACCCGGCCCGATTTGGCCAAAGCCCACGCCTTCCTGGCCGGCAAACGCCTTTAGCAATGCGCCCAACGCGGGCGCGCTCCAATCATCTTCGTTCTGCAGCAGCGGGCGGAGTTTTCGCATGCGCTGCAGCATGGCGTCGTTGAGCAATTTTTCGGCTCCATCGTCAAGCCGGATGGGGTGTGTCTGGGCAAACACAAAGGCGGCATCGGTGAGCTCGACGATGGTTTTGACCCGCGCCTTCAGCACCGGCAGCGCGGCCATGATCTTGCGTTGCGCGTCCTTGTGCGTTGGAAAATTTGGTCTTTGTTCTGCTTGGTGCAGCACCAAATCGAGCAGGCGCGCATCATCGGCTTCGCGTAAATAAAGCGCGTTCACATTCGCGAGCTTATCGAAATCCAGCCGCGCAGGAGAGCGAACCACCCCGTTAAGGTCAAACAGGCGCTCCGCTTCGTCCAAGCGCAGCACTTCGTGGTCGCCGGCGCTCCAGCCCAGGCGCACCAGATAGGCCGCCATGGCTTCCGGCAGATAACCCATGTCGCGATAAGCCTGTACCGCAACCGCACCGTGGCGCTTGGACAGCTTGGCTCCATCGGGCCCATGGATCAGCGGCAGATGCGCGAAGGCCGGGACCGGCCAATCGAGCGCGCGGTAAATCGGGATCTGCCGCGCCGCATTGGTCAAATGATCATCGCCGCGAATGACATGCGTGACGCCCATGTCATGATCGTCAACCACCACCGCCAGCATATACGTGGGCGCGCCATGGGCGCGTAGTAAAACCAGATCGTCCACCTCCTGCGCGCTGATCCGCACCGGCCCCTGGACCAAATCGCCATTGACGATATCGCCGCTATCGGGCGCGCGCAGGCGAATCACATAAGGCGCATTGGGCGCAGGCGGGGCCGCGCCGTCGCGATAGGGTGAGCGAAATGCGCGCGTCAGCCCCTCTGCGATGCTTTGCAGCTCCTTGATCCGGCTGGCGGGGTCTTGTGCCTGCTTGGCCTGCGCCAGCGCAGCGCGTGCATCTTCACTGGCTTGGCGGCGCGCCTCCAATTGGCTTTGGGTGACATAACAGCGAAAGGCCGTGCCGCGAGCCACCATCTCTTCGGCCGCTTGGCGATGGCGATCGGCGCGCTGGGATTGATAAATGGGTGGCTCATCCGGCAAGAGGCCTAGCCAGGACATGCCATCCAGGATGGCATCGATGGCCTCGGCGTTTGAGCGCACCAAATCGGTATCTTCGATCCGCAACAAGAATCTGCCACCGTGGCGGCGGGCAAAAAGCCAGTTAAACAGCGCGGTGCGCGCGCCGCCGATATGCAGATAGCCTGTCGGTGAGGGCGCAAAGCGGGTGACGACGGTCATGACGGGTGCAAACAAGTCGGCGCGGGACGGTCCCGCAGGGAAAATCATCTTTAGCACAGGACGCGCCGTCGTCTCCATCGGCTCTGGAAAAGCCAGGATCAAAGCGCGGGCGCAGCTGGTGGCGGGATTATCGGCGCTGGCTGAGGCGCAAGCTGGCCGATCTGCGCTGCTGGGGCCGATCGCTTTGATCAGCGGGGCGGCGTGGCGCTTGGCGCCGGTGGCTGGCCCCCCCACCGCCCTGTTGGGGCTGATCAGCGTGCTGGCGGCCCTTGTGGCTTTCGTTCTGGCGCGGCCCATGCGGGTGCAACGGAGCG
The DNA here is from genome assembly GCA_021731965.1 of Hyphomonadaceae bacterium. Lineage (GTDB taxonomy): Bacteria > Pseudomonadota > Alphaproteobacteria > Caulobacterales > Aquidulcibacteraceae. Next base: position 13,123 of record JAKFWI010000180.1, read on the forward strand.
CGCTCTCGCTTGGCTCAGCCGGGCTGGCCTTTATGTTATCCCTGGCTGCCTGGGCGGGTTTGGGCGGCTTGGCGGTCGATCTGCGCTTGGCGCTGGCAGCTGCACCGCGTTTGGAGCAGCAGATCGGCCCGGTGGTGGTCACCGGCTGGGTCGTGGCGGTGGAGCCGGGGCAAACACGCCCGCGCATGCGCTTGCGGGTGCACAGCATTGAGGGCGTCCCCCGGCCGCCCATTTACGTGCAATTGAGCCCACCTCTTGGCAGTGTTCTGCCGCCTGGGCGTGCCGCGCGCTGCTTGGCGGTACTCGCGCCGCCGGCTTTGCCACTGTTTCCTGGGGCATATGATCCGGCCCGACGGGCGTATTTCACGCAAATTGGGGCGGCGGGTTATACGTTGGGGACCTGCCGGCCGATCGCCTTGGCCAAGCCCGCGTTGCCGTTACAGGCGCTGCTTTGGCTGCAAGCCGTGCGCCGTGACATGGCCGAAAGCGTCGCTGATGCCGCACCGGGCCTGGGCGGGGCCTTGGCCGCCGCCGTGCTGATGGGGGATCGCACCTTACTCGACGCCAGCAGCAATGCGGCGTTTCAAAATTCCGGCTTGGCGCATCTGCTTTCCGTCTCTGGCTTGCACATGAGTTTGGCGGCTGGGCTGGCCTTCGCGGTGTTTTACTCATGCCTGGCGCTGGTGCCGACACTGGCCTTGCGCTGGCCGCTTAAAAAGGTCGCGGCGGGGGCAGCGCTGATTTGCGCTTTGGCCTATATGGTATTCACCGGCTCCAGCGTGCCCGCGCAGCGCGCTTTCATCATGACCGGCGCGGCTTTGGGAGCTGTTTTGCTGGATAGGCCGGCCTTCACCATGCGCGCATTGGCGACGGCGGCCGTCTGCGTGGTGCTGCTGGCCCCGGAATCGGTATTGGACGCCGGCTTTCAGATGTCTTTCGCCGCCACCGCGGCTTTGGTGGCCTTCTTCGAGGCGCGAACGGCGCAGCATGCCGCTTTGCCGAGCCCTGGGCCGGTCATCGGGGCGTTGCAGGGGCTGTGGGAGGCGCTGCGCGTCTCCTTGCTGATCAGCTTGGTCGCGGGGCTGGCCACCGATCCCATCGCCGCTTTCCATTTTCAGCGCATCACGCTTTACGGGCTGGCGGCCAATTTGGCGGCGGCACCGCTGATGAGCTTTCTGGTGGCCCCCGCCGCCATGCTGGCTTTGCTCACGACACCGCTCGGCTGGGATGGGCCGCTGCAGGCTGCCGCTTGGGGGTTGGAGCTCATTGGCGGTGTCGGGGCCGCCTTTGGCCAACGCCCCGAAGCCATCCGCGCCATCCCGGCCATGCCGCAAGCCAGTTTCACGCTGTTCCTTATCGCCATCGGCTGGCTGTGCATCTGGCGCGGCGCTGTGCGCTGGCTGGGCCTTGCCTTTGCGGCGGCAGCCTTGTGGATCTATGCCGCGGCCGCCCAGCCGATCCTGCTGATGGACAGCGAAGCCAAAGTGGCTTTGGCCCGCACCGCGCAAAGCTGGGCAATCCAACGGGCCCCGCGCGGCACCCGCTTTGCCGAGCAGCGCCTTGGGCAGCGGGCCGGCCTCAACGTGGCGCAGATCGCGCGCCTGCCGGACCTGGGCTGTGCACCCCATGGCTGCCATTGGCGCACGCGTTTTGGCCACATGGCTGGACTGGCGCTTAGTGCGTTGGGTGAGGCCCAATTATGCGGCCGGGTTGATCTGTTGATCAGCCTGCCATCGCCTGCAAGCGGCGGCCGCGGCGGCTGCGCAACGGGTGTGGTGATCACCGCCGCCGATCTGCACCGCCAAGGAGGCCTTGCCATCTACGAAACGCGCCGTGGCTTTCGTGTGCGCCATGCGCTGGACGGCCGCCGGCCGATCTGGCACCCATCGCCGCAGCCCTAGAGCGCAGTCAGGAAAAGTGGAGTTGCGGTTTTCCGTCCAAATGCGCTCTAACTTATTGAATCAGAGTATTTTTCGAATCAGAAATCGACTTCGATTTCTTTGAAAATGCTCTAGTCCTGTCTCCGAAAACCGATTCACACTTATACGGAACGGATCAATCCTTCAGGTGTAACGGCGCACGAGCGCCACCAAGCGACCCTGGATCTGCACGCGGTTAGGCCCAAAAATGCGCGTTTCATACGCGGGATTTGCCGCCTCCAGCGCGATCGAATTGCCCCGGCGACGCAGACGCTTCAGCGTTGCTTCCTCGGAATCGATCAGTGCAACGACGATATCGCCATTTTCTGCGGTTTCGCCTTTGCGCAACACCACCACATCACCGTCCAAAATACCGGCCTGGATCATGGAATCCCCATGTACCTCCAAAGCGAAGCATTCCCCCCCAGCCAGCAAATCTGCGGAGGCGGGGGCGCGCCCGATCTCCCCTTGCAGGGCCTCGATCGGGGAGCCGGCCGCAATCCGCCCCAGAATGGGCACGTCATAAGCCACAGGCGCGCTGCCAGCGGGGGCGCCCACTCCGACCAAACTGGGCTTAAAGGCAGAGCGGCCACGCGGCGGCGCCGAAACCGCAGCCGATTCCGGCAGCTTGAGCACCTCCAAGGCTCGCGCGCGATGCGCCAGCCTGCGCAAAAAGCCGCGCTCTTCCAAAGCTGTAATCAAGCGATGGATGCCCGACTTGGAGGCGAGATCAAGGGCATCCTTCATCTCGTCGAAGGAAGGGGAAACCCCACTCTCTTTGATGTGTTGGTGGATAAATAGCAGCAATTCGCGTTGCTTGATCGTGAGCATGCGCAGCGAGACCCTTTTTAGGCCAGAACAAAAAGTAAACTAACTAAAGTGTTCTATGGCTGTTCTCATTTGTCGTCAAGCCGGCTTGCTAGTTTTGGAGGGTGCCAACAAAGCGCGGGTGGCGGCGCGGACGTCCGCTGCGCGCATGAGCGCTTCGCCCACCAGAAAGCCGCTTGCCCCGGCCGCAGTCAGCCGCGCGATATCGTCGGGCGTGGCGATGCCGGATTCCGCCACCAAGAAGGCCGTCGTCGGTGCCAAAGGAGCGAGGCGCTCGAACACCTCCAGGCGCGTTTCGAAGCTGCGCAAGGAGCGGTTATTGATCCCGATCAAAGTGGCCCCAAGCCGTGCCGCGCGGGCCAGCTCGCTTTCGTCATGCACCTCGACCAACGCGTCCATGCCCCACGCACGGGCGCTGGCCAGCAAATCGGCGGCGATGCTATCGCTCACGGCGGCCAGGATGATCAGAATGCAATCGCCGCCCAAGGCGCGTGTTTCCACCACTTGATAGGGATCGAACAGGAAATCCTTGCGCAGAACCGGCAGGGTGACCTGCGCGCGCGCCGCCTGCAAATGCGCGTCCGCGCCCTGAAAGCTTGGCCCATCGGTGAGCACGGACAAGCAGGCGGCACCGCCCTCAGCATAAGCGCGCGCCAGCGTCGGCGGATCAAACCCCTCCCGGATCAAGCCTTTGGAGGGGCTGGCCTTCTTGATCTCGGCGATCAAGGCTGGCCGGCCCGCTTGGGCCATAGCCTCGAGGCCCGCAGCAAAGCCGCGGCAGCGTGGTGCCACGGCCGCGCGCTGTTCCAGCACCGCGAGGGGCGTTTGAGCAACGCGCTGCACTATTTCCGCGCGCTTATAAACCATGATGCGTGCCAGCACGTCGCTCATGCGACGTGCTCCTGCACGGCCAAGAGCGTGCTCAGCCGTGCTGCCGCCGCGCCCGAATCGATGGCGCGTTCCGCTACGCGCGCGCCCGTCTGCAGATCACCCACTTGCCGCGCCATCATTAGTGCCGCGGCGGTGTTGAGCACCACGGCATGGCGATAGGCATCGTGGACACCCGCCAGCAAAGCGCGCAAAGCCACCGCGTTTTCGGCACCGCTGCCGCCGCGTAGGCTGGCCAGGGGGTGCTCAGGCAAGCCGGCATCAGCAGGGCAAATCACGAAGCGCGATAGCGCCCCGTTCTCGAGCGCAACCACCTCCGTGGGGCCACAGATCGACACCTCATCAAGGCCACCGGCACCGTGTACGACCCAGGCGCGCGCGCAACCAAGCGTGGCCAGCGCCTGCGCCATTGGCTCCAGTAGGTTTTCGGCGAACACGCCCAGCAAATGCTGCGTCGCGCCGGCCGGATTGGCCAAGGGCCCCAGCAGGTTGAACAGGGTGCGAAAGCCGAGCTGCTGGCGGGCGGGCGCGATATCCCTGAGCCCTGGGTGGTGGCGCTGCGCAAACAGAAAGGCCAGGCCACATTGGGCCATGCCCGCCTGCTGCGCTTTTGCGGGTACGTCAAAGCGCAGGCTCAAGGCCTCGAGCACATCCGCGCCGCCGCTGCGTGAACTCATGGCCCGGTTGCCATGCTTGGCGATGCGCAGGCCGCAGGCAGCGCCAACAAAGGCCACGGCGGTGGAGATGTTGAGCAGGCCAGCACCATCGCCGCCGGTGCCGCACACGTCCGTCAGATCCTGGCCCAGATCGATGGCCTGCATGCGATTGCGCATGCCTTGCGCTGCGGCCGCCAGCCCGTCGGCGTCGAAGCCGCCAAGCCGCAAGCCCATTAGCAGCGCGCCATGCTGGACCGGGCTGGCCTGGCCGTCCAACACCTCTTCGATCGCTGCGCGCAGCAGTTCCGGCGCGGCGGGCTTTTCCGCCGCCATGTCTCTCAGCAAAGCCTCCACCATGGTGCTCACGCTAGGCCCGCATGCTTCAAGAAGGCATTTAGCAAGGCCTTGCCGTGTTGGGAGGCGATGGATTCCGGGTGAAACTGCAGCCCAAAGATCGGCCGCTGGCGGTGGCGCAGCGCCATGATTTCCCCGTCATCGGTCTCGGCATCGACGATTAGATCCGCCGGCAGCGTTGCGCGGCGCACCGCTAAGCTGTGGTAGCGGGTGGATTCAAGAGGGCTTTCCAGGCCCGCAAACAGCCCTTGCCCTTGGTGGCGCACGAGGGAAGTCTTGCCGTGGATGATGTGCTGCGCCGCGATGACTTCCCCCCCAAAGGCCTGGCCGATGGCCTGGTGGCCCAGGCAGACGCCCAGGATCGGTAGGCCAGCAGGCGCTGCGGCCAGCAAATCCAGGCAAATGCCCGCTTCGTTGGGTGTGCAGGGGCCGGGGGAGAGCACCAGTGCCTCGGGTGCCAGCGCCAGCGCCGCTTTGGCATCCAATGCGTCATTGCGCATGACCAGCGTCGGTGCGCCCAGCTCTTCCAGATAATGGACCAGGTTGAAGGTAAAGCTATCGTAGTTATCAATCACCAGCAGCAAAGCGGTTTCCTCAGACAAAACGCCAGGCTTCGGCGGCGGCACGAAACAGAGCGCGGGCTTTGTGCCGGGTTTCTTCGAGTTCGGCCTCCGGATCGCTATCCAGCACCACCCCGCCGCCAGCCTGAACGTGCATCACGCCGTCCTTGATCACCGCGGTGCGCAGCGCGATGCAGGTATCCATCTCCCCGCCTACCGAGAAATAGCCGATGCCGCCG
>JAKFWI010000245.1 GCA_021731965.1 Hyphomonadaceae bacterium
GGCAAGACCCTGCAATTGGCCAAGGCCGGCTTTCGCGTGACGGCGGTGGATTACGCGCCCGATCGCCTCCAGCGGCTACGTGAAAACTTGGAGCGCACAAAGTTCGCGGCCGCGATCGTGGAGGCGAATGCGCTTGACTGGCACCCCATTGAGCCCGCGGACGGCGTGTTACTGGATGCCCCATGCAGCGCCACCGGCACGCTGCGCCGCCACCCGGAAGCGGCTTGGCTGCGTGGCCCACAGCACATTGCCCGCTTTGCGCAGAGCCAGCGCGCCTTGCTCGCGGCGGCCGCTGCCATGCTCAAGCCCCAGGGCTGCTTGGTCTATGCCGTGTGCAGCCAAGAGCCCGAAGAAGGCGAGGCCATCCTATCCGATGCGGCGGCCCTTGACCTTGTACCCGATCCCATCGCGGCCGATGAAATCGGCGGCCTGAGCGAGGCCATCGCGGCGGCTGGCGCGGTGCGGACACGCCCAGACATGCTTTCCGAGCAAGGCGGCCTCGATGGTTTCTTCATCGCCCGCTGGCGCAAAGCGGCGAATTAGGCCGCAAAACCGGGCGCTTTTGGTGCCGTGCCTTGCCAGAAACGGCGCTACCTGATAGGCGCGGGTCATGGCCGATGTGCTTGTGGCACCATCGATACTTTCCGCGGACTTTGCCAAGCTTGGCGAAGAAATCGGCGCTATCACGCGCGCGGGCGCTGACATGATCCATGTTGATGTGATGGATGGGCATTTTGTGCCCAATCTCACCATCGGCCCCATGGTGATCAAAGCGCTGCGGCCGCATTCGGCCTTGCCGTTTGACGTGCATTTGATGATCGCCCCGGTCGATCCCTTGCTGGCCGCCTTCCGCGAGGCCGGGGCCGACATCATCACCATCCATCCCGAGGCCAGCCCGCATCCCCACCGCACGCTGCAGGCGATAAAGGCATGCGGTGCACGCGCCGGTATCAGTCTAAATCCTGGCACGCCCCTTGCGGCGTTAGATTATCTGCTCGATGGGCTGGACTTGGTGCTGGTGATGAGTGTCAATCCTGGATTTGGGGGGCAATCGTTCATCTCATCGCAGCTGCGAAAGATTGAAGCGGTGCGCCAAAGGATCGATGCCCACGGTGGCGAGATTATTCTGGAAGTGGACGGCGGCGTGAATGCGCAGACCGTCCGCCAGGTGATCGATGCCGGTGCCACAGCGCTTGTGGCCGGAACTGCCGTGTTCACCGGCGGCCCCGCCTGCTATGCCTCCAACATTGCGCGGCTGAAACAGCCGCCTGAGGCAGTCTGAGCCGCGATGAGCACGGGCGGCCTCCCCGGCGCGCTGCGCACCTTGCTCTCGGCGGCCTCCGACGAATGGCGCGCCACGCCCTTTTATCGCATGATGCTGAGCGGTGCCGATCCCGCCGGCGTCCTGAACTGGCCGATCAACGCCCGCTTGGGCAAAGAAGAGCGCGGGCGCGAAATCTTGAAGGGCGAATGGCGCTTTGGGAGTGAGCGTTTGGCCAGTCGCCGGCCCAATCCCTTTAGCGCCACCCCGCCATCTGAACATTTCGCCGCGCGGCTGCACGGATTTGGCTGGTTGGGGGATTTGGACGCCTGCGGGCTCGATGCGCGCAACGCCATAATTGGCCTGATCACCGCCTGGACGGATGGCTATGGAGCTTGGCACGCGGAATCCTGGGCCCCGGAAATCACCGCCAACCGGTTGTTTTCCTGGCTTTGCCACGGCCGCTACGCCTTCGAATCCAATGAATTGACCGCCCGCCCGGCGATTTTGCGCTCTTTGGGCCGCCAGGCCCGCCATCTGCAGCTGGCCGTTGGCGATGTGCTCGATCCCATGGCGCGTATCAAAGTGGGGGCGGCGTTGAGCCTGGCTGGCGCGGCCGGCCTACCCGAGGCCGATCGCCTGCTGGACCTTGGCCTCGAAACCCTGATGGAATGCTGCGCCTCACAATTCCTGGCCGATGGCGGCCACATGACGCGCGCGCCCGAATTGCTGGCCGAGGCGCATTATGATTGCCTCACGGTGTCCATGGCGCTGACGGTCGCCAAGCTGGAAGTACCGCGGCTGATCACGGACATGCTGTCGCGCTCGGCGGACATGCTGCGTTTGCTGCGGCTGACGGATGGCAAGCTAGCCTGTTTCAACGGCGGCGGCGAAGGGGATCGGCTCAGCCTGGAGGCGGCGCTGCTGCGCACCCCCTCCGCTCGGCCTTTCCGTTTCGCCTCCCAATCAGGCTTTCACCGGCTGGAATCAGGCCCGGTCAGCGTGGTGCTCGATGCCGGTGCCGCGCCGCTCTCCGGCTATGGGGAGCGCGCCCACGCTGGGGCCCTGGCCTTTGAATTCTCGGACGGGCCAGACAGGGTGGTGGTCAATGTCGGCTCCAGCCTGGAATTGCACCCCGAATGGCGCGCCGCCAGCCGGCCCACCAATGCCCATTCCACCCTGATCGTTGACGATGCGCTGTCGTGCCGCTTTGAAGCGGGGCGGCTGGGCCGTCCGGGTGCGCGCCCGATCGGCCCGCCAGGTTTGTCCGCTCGCCGCACCGAAGACGAAGAGGGGGCTTGGGTCGAGGCCAGCCATGAGGGCTACCGCAACGAATTTGGCTTTGTGCACCGGCGCACGGTGTTTCTCGATCAAGCCGGCAAGGATTTGCGCGGGCAAGATGCGCTGGTGCGGCCTTTGGCCGATGGGAGGTCCAACAAGCCGGACGCCATCCCCTTCGCGGTGCGGTTTCATTTGCACCCCAGCGTCACGGTGGAGCGCGGCCCCTCGGGCGCGTTGGCGGTGCGCACCGCGCAATCGGGGCAATTGTGGCGGCTACGCACCGATGCCACCGAAGTGGAGCTCGAATCCTCCATCTATCTGGCGGATGCGGGCGGCCCGCAAAAGGCGCGCCAAATTGTGCTGAAGGCGCTGGCCGATCCCAACGGCGCGGGCGATTGCGCGCCCAATCGCATTCGCTGGGCTTTCACGCGCTTCGAACGGGCGTAAAGTCTATGCGTCCATGATTCCGTTTTGAGGCCCCCATGCGTGAAAGCGATAAGCTGCCGATTGCGCGCGCGCTGATTTCCGTTTCCGAAAAAGCGGGCCTGATTGCGCACGCGCAGGCCTTGCGTGCGCTAAACGTGGACTTGATCTCAACCGGCGGCACCTATGCGGCGCTCAAGGCCATTGGCCTGGCGGTGGAGGAAGTCGCGGCGCTGACCGGCTTTCCGGAAATGCTGGATGGGCGCGTCAAGACACTGCACCCCAAGGTGCATGCGGCCTTGCTGGCGCGGCGCGATGATCGGGCCCATCTGGCAGCGCTAGACGCCCATGCCATACGGCCCTTTGATCTCCTCTACGTCAATCTCTACCCGTTCGAGCAGACGGTGGCAGCGGGCAAGCCCTTCGCCGATTGCCTCGAAAACATCGATGTGGGTGGCCCAGCCATGCTGCGTGCAGCGGCCAAAAACCATGCCTTCATCGCGGTGGCCACCGATGAGGAGGATGTGGCGTTGATCCTGGAGGAGATGCGCGCCGATAGCGGCAGCGTGAGCGCGGCGCTGCGCGCCCGCTTGGCTGCGAAGGCCTTCGCGCGCACCGCCGCCTACGATTGCGCCATCGCCAATTGGTTCGCTGGACAAATCGGGGAAGAGGCCCCGTTGTGGCGCAGCTTTGGCGGGCGCAAGCGCCAAGCCCTGCGCTATGGCGAAAACCCCCACCAAAGCGGCGCGTTCTACGCCAGCGGGGAGCAGCGCTTTGGCATTGCCACAGCGCGCCAAGTGCAAGGCAAAGAGCTATCCTACAACAATCTCGCCGATGCCGACGCCGCCATCGAATTGGTGGCTGAATTTGCGCCGGCCGAAACGGCCGCCGCGGTGATCATCAAGCATGCCAATCCATGCGGCGTGGCGCTGGGCGCGGATGTGCGCGAAGCCTTTCAGCGGGCGCTGGCCTGCGATGCGGTTTCAGCCTTTGGCGGGGTCGTGGCGGTCAATCGGCGGCTGGACGGCGCGGCTGCGCGCAGCATTGTCGACATTTTCACCGAAGTGGTGATCGCACCCGAAGCGGATGACGAAGCCATCGCGGTGTTTGCCGCTAAAAAGAATCTGCGTTTGTTGCTGACGGGCGCCCTGCCTGATCCCGCTGCACCAGGCCTCAGCGTGCGCAGCGTGGGCGGCGGATTTTTGGTGCAGCAACGCGACGGGGCGCGGGTGCGCGAAAGCGATTTGCGCGTCGTCACCAGGCGCGCCCCCACGGCGGCGGAACTGGCGGATATGCTGTTTGCCTTCACGGTCTGTAAGCATGTCAAATCCAACGCCATCGTCTATGCCAAGGCCGGCCAGACTGTCGGCATCGGGGCGGGCCAGATGAACAGGCGCGATTCCGCCCGCATCGCGGCTTTGCGCGCGCAGGAGGCTGGCGCGGCAGCGGGGCTAAGCGCGTCTTTGGCGCACGCCAGCGTGTGCGCCTCCGACGCATTTTTCCCGTTTGCCGATGGCTTGATCCAGGCCGCGCAGGCCGGTGCCAGCGCCGTGATCCAGCCTGGCGGATCCATCCGGGACAAAGAGATCATCGCCGCCGCCGATGAAGTGGGCCTGGCCATGGTGTTCAGCGGCATTCGTCATTTCCGGCATTAGCCGATGGCAGAGGCGTTTTCCGCGCGGGTCTCGGCCATCGCTGGCAGCGGGCGCGTGGTATTGCCCGAGGGGAAGGGGCCCTTCCCTCTGGTGGTGCAGATGCATGGCTGCGGCGGCATCAGCACCAACCAAGCGGCGTGGGCACTTATTGGCCAAAGCGCCGGCTGCGCCGTGCTGATCCTGGATAGCTATGCCTTTCGCCGCATCGGCTATGCGCAAGCCGCCGTCAGCATCTGCACGGGCCTGCGTCTACACGGGCGCGAGCGCGCGGGGGATTTGTTCGCGGCTTTGGCCTGGGCGCGCGCCCAGCCCTGGGCCGATCCACAGCGCCTCTGCGCCATCGGCTGGAGCCATGGCGGCTGGAGCATACTGGACGCGCTGGCCCTGCGCCCGGCACAATATGCGCACGCCACGCGCCTGCGCGATCTGCCGCCAGAGCCGCTCGCTGGCCTGAGAGGGGCCTTCGTCCTGTATCCCTATTTGGGCCGCGCCGCGCTGGCCGCACGCCAAAGCCTGCACCATCACGTGCCGGTGGAGGCCATCGTTTGCGGGCGCGATTTGACGGTGGGCAGCGAGATCCCGCTGGCCGCTTTGGGCCGGCTGCGCCAAGCCGGGGCGGCGATCGAGACACACCTCTTCAGCCAGTGCACCCATGATTTCGATGTAGCCCAAAGCGGCATCCTTGGCATGCGCCATGATCGCGCCGCCACGCGCCGCGCACAGGCGCTATTCAAGGATTTCCTGCACCGCCACCTGTGAGCAGCCGCTCAGCTTAAGCGGCGCGCTATGCCGTCGGTGACACGCATGGCGTTGGCCACCAGCGTCAAGGTTGGGTTCACGGCGGCGCTGGAACAAAACACACTGGCATCGGCGACATAGAGATTATCGAGTTCGTGCGCCTTGCAATCGCGATCGATCGGCGCAGCAGCCGGATCATCGCCCATGCGCACGGTGCCATTCTGATGGGCCGTGCCATAAAGCGGCAGCAGCTCATCCATGCTGAACTTGAAGCCATGCAAACAATGGCACATCAGGCCGGCCTCATCCAATGTCTTGCGGAGCTTTTTGCGCAAGCGCAAATGCCCCGGCAAATTGTTGAAGGTGTAATCAAGTGCGATGCGCCCCGCGGACGTCACTCGCACCCGGTTATCGGCCAAAGGCAAATCTTCCGACATGGTCAAAAAAGCAATCATGCGCCTTTCCATGGCCCCCAAAAGCAAAGTGGGGATGAACCAGGCCGGGAGCTTGGAGGACAAATGCCCTTTGATGGTATCGGCACTCATGAATTCCAAAAGCTGGACATGCCCCATCGGAAATTCAAAGCCGCCTTCGGGATCATTCCAGTAGAAATCACTCAGCCCCATGGTTTTGGGAAACGGCGCCTGCACAGGCTGCGGCGAAACCGAAATGGTGGCGGTAGAGGTGTGGAACATGTAATTGCGCCCCACCTGATCCGAGCCGTTGGCGAGGCCATTGGGATGGGCCGGCGAATGGGATTTGAGCAACAAAGCCGCCGAATTCACTGCGCCAGCCGCCAGCACGATGATGTCGCCGCGAAAGCGCTCCTCGCCACCTTCCGTTTCGCAAACCACCGCCGTGGCCGTGCGGCCGGAGGCATCGGTTTCGACGCGCAGAGCTTTGCGCCCGGTCAGCAACACCACATTGGCGTTCTGCTCTGCCAAGGTGAGGATGCGGCGGGCATCGGATTTTCCCATGCGCAAGCAAGGATGGCCGCCGCAGGTGGTGCAACGGATGCAGGGCGATTCCCAAGGCTTTTCCTCATTGCGCAAGAGGCCAAGCGGCAAGGGATAGGGCTTCCAGCCGCGGCGCAAGAATATGCCGCGCATGGCCAGCACACCAGGATCATGCGCCAGCGGGGCGTGCTCATAGGCCGGGGCATCGGCATCGTCGGTGGGATCGGCCCCGCGTGCGCCATGGACGGACCATAACCGCTCCGCCTCAGTGTAATGGGGGGCCAAATCCTCGTAGCGAATGGGCCAGGCCGGCGAAATCCCGTCGGCGTGGGTGACTTCCTCGAAATCGCGCTTGCGAAAGCGCATCAAGGCCGCGCCATAAAACATGGTATTGCCGCCGGCCCAATAATGGGTGTTGGGGCGAAATTCCTTGCCCTTTTTATCCAGCCATTTTTCCTTGGTGCGATAGCGGCTATTGATCCACACCGCGGCGGGAGACCAATTCTCCGGCTCGATCGGCAAGCGCTGGCCGCGCTCCAGCACCAAAATGGATTTGCCGGTTTTGGCCAAGCGGTGCGCCACGCTGGCCCCGCCTGCCCCGGAGCCAACGATAATCACATCCCAATGCTTGCTGGTCAGGCCCGCGGGGGTTTCCTGAGGCGACAGCACGATTGGCGCATTGGCTTCATCCATCGACACGATATTTCTCCGCTTGGGCGCGCACCATGCCTTGGGTCCAGGCTTCGGGCAGGTGGCGCAATAAGGCAATGGCGATCTTGTTGTGCAAGCCCGGCACGATGATTTCGTGGCCCTTGGCGTTTCTGGACCAGGCCTCTTCCACGACCTGCTCGGGCGATTGCCAGAAATGGCGCGGGGCCTGGGCCATCTGCGCTTGGGTGCCATTGGCCGCGTGAAAGCCGGTTTGAACAAAGCCCGGGCTCAAGGCGCTGACGAACACACCGCGGGCTTTCACCTCCGCGGACAGCGATTGGGAAAACTTCACTAGAAAGCTTTTGCCGCCGGGATAGAGCGTGTGGCCCGCCGCGCCCGAACTGAAGGCCGCCGCCGAGGCCACGTTGATGATGCGGCCATAGCCGCGCGCCAGCATGCCGGGCAAGACGCCATGCGCCAGCCTGGCCGGCGTCATCACCGTGATTTCCAAAAACGCGCGCTGGGCGCTCCATTGCGTTTTTTCAAACAGCGGCGGGATGGAATAGCCGGCATTGTTGATCAGGATATCGACGGGCCCCGCTTGATCCAGCACGCCGTCAATCGCTTCGGGGCTGCACAGATCCGCGCTGATAACCGAGGCGCGGACACCGTGCGCCTTCTCGATCTCACCGGCCAACACAGCCAACACGTCATTGCGGCGCGCCACCAGCGCTACATCGCAGCCTTGCGCCGCCGCATGGCGCGCAAAGCTCGCGCCAATGCCGGACGATGCGCCCGTTATCAAGGCCCGCTTGTTCGCCACGCACTTCTCCCCCGTGTTGAAACCTTGGGCTAATCCGATGTGGAAATCTATCCTATACAGAAAAACGTGAGGGCCTTAGGCTCCTTTCCAGCTATCGACATAAGCTTCGTTTTCGACGCTTTGCGCGCCGGGACCGATCTCCAGCGCGTCCCGCGTATCGATCATGACGGCGTATTCGTCGGTCGCGGGCTTATCCTGCACCAACATTTTCGCCAGCGCCTTGGGGTGCGGCCCGTGAGTGAAGCCGCTGGGATGCAGCGTCAGCATCCCGGCATCGATGTTATCGCGCGAGAAGAAATTGCCCTCATGATAAAAAATGACCTCGTCATAATCGTCATTGTTATGAAAAAATGGCACTTTGATCGCGCCGGGATCGGTCTCGAAGGGGCGCGGGCAAAAGGTGCACACCACAAAGCGATCGCTTAGAAAGGTGGTGTGGACGCTGGGCGGCAAATGGTAACGGTGGCTGACCACCGGGCGAAAATCGCTCACATTCAGGCGCGCGGGTGCAAGATCACCATGCCAGCCCACCGCATCGAGCGGGTTGTAGGGAAAGGTGGCGATGGAGACCGCGCCGCGCTTTTTGATGCGCACCTGGGTTTCGTCATCCTGTGCCTGGTGCGCGCGGAACGCCGCGTTCATCGTCGGCGTTTCCAGCAAAGCCGGGTCAAACAATGCGTGAGGCCCGAGCAGCCCACGGCCCGGCAAAGTGAAATGGCTGTTCTTGGCCTCGATGGTCAGCATTGCCATCGGCGTGCTTGGGGCGAGGCGCCACAAGGTGCCGCGGGGCAGATAGAGATAATCACCCACCCGCAAAGCCAAATGGCCGTAATCACAATAGAGATCGCCCGCGCCCGCGTGCACGAACAGCAGCAAATCGCCATCGGCATCGCGCGCCAGCGCCGGCATGGGCACAGCGCACCGCCAAAAGCGCATCTCGCATGCCGCATTGTGCAAAATCATGGGGCTGTCCCAGGGACAATCCTGCGCCGCGTTCAGCCGCGCCAGATCAAAAGCCCGCGGCCGCAGCGGGCCCTCAAAGGCGCTCCAACCCGTTGGGGGGCGCGGATGATAAAGAAAAGAGGCGGGCCCGAAAAACCCCTCTTTGGATACCTCCCGCTCATAGGTGCCGGCAGGCAAATCGGCGTGGGCCTGGAGAGAGTGATGGCCTTGTGCACCGCGCACGGGAATCCAGGATTTGCTGTTCATGGTGACGACTCCTGGCACCACCTTAAGCAATCGCGTGCAAAAAAGTAGCCCTTAGGGGCGGTGACCAGTTCGTGTTCACCCCGCGCGTGACGGCGCGCATTGCATCACCGGGCCGCCTGGTGCAGGTTCTTGGCGATTGGGGGAGTGGCCATGCGGATTTTCCTGCGGATTTTTGGCTTGGTGGCGGCGGTGGGCATCGCGCTGGCGGTGCTCGGTGTGGCCTGGCTGACCGCGCAGTTTCAGGGCAATGGCCCCAAGATTTCCGGCAATGTGACCGTCAGCGGGGCATCAGCCCCGGTGCGCATTGTCCGCGATGAGCATGGCGTGCCCCATATTTTCGCGGCGACGCAGGCGGATGTGTATTTCGGGCTCGGCTTTGCGCAGGCGCAGGATCGCATTTTCCAGATGGATCTCACCCGCCGGCTGATGCAGGGCCGGCTGTCGGAGCTGGTGGGGCCGCGCGCCAAAGAGCTGGACGCGCGCGCGCGCATCCTGGGCTGGAGCCGCACGGCCGATGCCCAGCTCAAGGCCCTGCCACCAGAGCTTCGCGCCACGCTGGATGCCTATAGCGCCGGGGTGAATGCGGCCATCGCCGCGGGCGCAACCAGCCCCGAATACGCCGTCTTGCTCAGCCGCCCGAAAGCCTGGCGGCCAGAGGATTCGCTCGCCGCGGCGCTGGCCATGACCGATCAATTGACCGGAGGCGATGATATCGAGCGGGCGCAGCATGGGCTGGCCGCGCGCCTCAGCCCCGAGAAAATCGCCGAGTTTTTGACCGGCTATCCCAGCTGGGCACCCCGCACCTATCGCACCGGCGAATTGCCCTTCGAGCGCGAAAAGCCAGCGGCACCAAGCGGTGCCACGCTGGAAAATCAGCGCCCCGGCTCCAACACCTGGGTGGTTTCGGGCGCGCGCAGCGGCACGGGCAAGCCCGTGTTGGCCAATGATCCGCATTTGCCGCTCGGAGCGCCGGGGCCGTTTTATCTGGTCCACCTTGATTTGCCTGATGGGCCGCAAGTGGGGGCCACCTTGCCCGGCGCGCCCTTCGTGGTCATTGGCCACAATGCCGTTTTGGCCTGGGGCACCACCACCCACCAGATCGATGCCGCGGATATCCTGCCCGTCCCGTCCGGTGCAGCGGTGCAAAAGCGCAGCGAAACCATCCGCATGCGCAGCTGGGGCGTGTTCTGGCGCGCCTTCACCCTCGAAACCCAATGGACCCAAGATGGGCCGATCCTCGATCCCGTTTATTTTGAGCTCAAAGGCTTTCCGGCCGGGCCCAAGCTGCTGCGCACCATCGCCGATGACGCCGACAACCGCTTGGCGGAATCGGTGTTTGCCATGAGCAAAGCGCGCAGCGTCGATGAATTCTTCGCGGCCACGCGCGGCTGGGTGGCCCCACCGCAAACCTTGTCTGTCGCCTCGGTATCCGGCGATATCGGCATGATCTCCCCCGGGCGTTTCCCGCTGCGCGGCGCGGATGGTCAGTGGAACGGCGCCATTCCGGCTCAAGGCCGGCTGGAGGGAAAAAACCCGGTCGAGGGCTGGTTTGCCACCGCCAACAATTTGATGCCCCCCAGCCAATACCCCTTCGCGACGCCCGGATCGCATGATGCCTTCCGCGTGGCGCGCATCAGCGAAGTGCTGGCGAAAGACGGCGCGCACGCGCCCGATCACGCCCGCGCACTGCAGGGCGATGAGTTTTCGGTGCTGGCGCAGCGGCTGCATCCGCTGATCAGCGCTGCGCTTCCGCAAACCGATTCCGGGCGCGCCGCACAAACCCAATTGATCAATTGGGATGGAGTGATGCGCCAAGACAGCGTCGAGGCCACGCTGTATTCCTATTGGCTGCGCGCGCTTGGCCCGTCTTTGTACGGCGATGAGCTGGGCCCCGAGCTGACACGCACGTTTTCGGGCCCGCGCAACGCGTTTCTGGATCGCGCGCTGGCCGAGGATTTGGGCAAATGGTGCGATGACATCTCCACCGCGCAAAGCGTGGAAACCTGCCCGGAAATCGCCGGCAGGGCCCTCGATGCCGCGGCCGCGAGCTTGGCTAAAGCCAGAGGCCCCGATCCGGTCAATTGGAAATGGGGTGACGTGCACGCCGCGGTGTTTGCCAATCGGATTTTGTCGGGCCTGCCGGTGATCGGCAAACGCTTCACCATCCGCGTGCCCAAGGGTGGGGATGGCACCAGCGTCAACGTGGCGCGCAATTTCTACGATGCCGAAGGCTTCGAAACGACGCACGCGGCGGGCATGCGCATGGTGGCCGATCTGGGTGATCTCAACGCCACCTTGTTCCAGAATGCGCCGGGCCAATCGGGCCACCCCGCCTCCAAGCATTATCGGGATCTGGCTTTGCTTTGGTCCGCCAACACGGGCTTTGAAATCCGCAGCGATTGGAGGCCCGATGCGCCGCCCGCCGGCGCCTCGATCCTGGTACTCACGCCGCGTTAGCCACGATCCCGAAAGTGTGACGCGATTTCCGCCTGAGCGCGTTATTCACCAATCGATGTGATTCCAATCGATCGGATCATGCTTTAGGGTATTCTTTCGCTTCACCGCCGCTTCGCCGAAGGCCATCATGTCAGAAGAAAAACGCACATTCACCGATGAAGAGGCGCTCGCTTTCCACCGCCTGCCAAGCCCCGGCAAAATCTCCATCACCCCCACCAAGCCGATGGCCACCCAGCGCGATCTGAGTCTCGCCTATTCGCCCGGCGTGGCCGTGCCGGTGCTGGCCATCGCCAAGGATCCCGACAAGGCCTATGATTATACCTCCAAGGGCAATCTGGTGGCCGTCATCTCCAATGGCACGGCCATTCTGGGGTTGGGCAATCTGGGGGCCCTGGCCTCCAAGCCGGTGATGGAAGGCAAATCGGTGCTGTTCAAGCGCTTTGCCGATGTGGATTCCATCGATATCGAGGTCACCACCCAAGACATCGAAGAATTCATCACCACGGTGCGCAATATCGGGCCGACCTTCGGCGGCATCAATCTGGAAGATATCAAAAGCCCCGAATGCTTCGTGATCGAAAGCCGCCTGCGCGACGAGTTGGACATCCCCGTCTTCCACGATGATCAACACGGCACGGCCATCATCGCGGCTGCCGGCCTGATGAATGCGTGTGAGATCACCGGGCGGCGTCTGGAAGATATCAAAGTCGTGGTCAATGGCGCGGGGGCCGCGGGGCTTTCGGTGATCGGCCTGATCAAGCGCCTGGGCGTGCGCCCCGAAAATGTGCTGGTCTGTGACCGCGAGGGCGTGATCTATCGCGGGCGCGAAAAGGGCATGGACCAGTTCAAGGCCCCCCACGCGGTGGATACCTCCGCGCGCACGCTGGCGCAGGCCATGGTTGGGGCGGATTGCTTTCTCGGCCTTTCCGTCGCCGATGCGGTGAGCAAAGAGATGGTCGCCTCGATGGCACCCAGGCCGATCATTTTCGCCATGGCCAATCCCGATCCGGAGATTACGCCGGAGGCGATTTTGGAGGTGCGCCAGGATGCCATCATCGCCACCGGCCGCTCCGATTATGCCAACCAGGTCAATAATGTTCTGGGTTTCCCCTACATCTTCCGCGGGGCGCTGGATGTACGGGCCCGTACCATCAACGAAGAGATGAAAGTGGCCGCCGCCAAGGCGCTGGCAGAGCTGGCCAAGGAGGACGTGCCAGACGAGGTGGCCGCCGCCTATCACGGCCGCCAGCTGCATTTTGGCCCCGATTACATTATCCCCACCCCGTTTGATCCGCGCTTGATCAGCCATGTGCCGCCTTATGTGGCGCAGGCCGCGATGGATACGGGCGTGGCCCGGCGACCCATTTTGGACATGCCTGCGTATAAAGAGCGCTTGGCCCAGCGGCTCGATCCCACCGCCGCTTTGCTCCAACGAATCCAAGGCAGCGTGCGCGGCGCGCCCAGGCGCATCGTGTTCGCCGAAGGCGAAGAATTGCCGGTGATCCGCGCGGCCTATGCCTACCAGCAATTGGGCCTTGGAGAGGCCGTGTTGATCGGGCGCGAAGAGATCGTGCGGCGCAATATCGCACAGGTCGGCCTGCCCGAAGACGTCAACTTCGAAATCGTCAACGCGCGGCTCAGCGATCGCAATGGCGAATATGTGGCGTTTCTCTATAAGCGGATGCAGCGCTGGGGCTATCTGGAGCGGGACGCGCAGCGTTTGGTCAACCAGGATCGCAACGTGTTTGGCGCGCTCATGGTGGCGCATGGTCACGCCCATGGCATGGTGACGGGCACCACGCGCTCCTATTCGGCGGCCCTGGAAGATATCATGCGGGTGGTTGACGCACGCCGCAATTGCCGGGTCATGGGAATGTCGGTGGTGCTGTCGCGCGGGCGCACCATTTTTATCGCCGATACCAATGTCGCCGAATTGCCCGGGGCGGAGGAATTGGCCCAGATCGCCATCCAGGCGGCGGCGGCGGCTCAACGCTTTGGCTTCACGCCGCGCTTGGCTTTCCTGTCTTATTCCAATTTCGGCAATCCCATGGGGGAACGCGCGCAAAAGGTGCGTGAGGCGGTCTCCATCCTCGATCGGCGCGAGGACGTTAGCTTCGAATATGAGGGCGATATGGCCGCCGACGTGGCCATGGATCCCCAGGCGCGCCGGCTTTACCCCTTCTCGCGCCTGACCGATTCCGCCAATGTGCTGATCATGCCGGGGGCGCATTCGGCATCGATCTCCACCAAGCTGCTCGCCAGCCTGGGCGGTGCCACCGTGCTGGGCCCGCTGTGCGTGGGGCTGTCCGCGCCGATGCAGATCGCCAGCCTTGGCGCGACCGTCAATGATATCGTCACCTTGGCCACCATGGCCGCCTTCGATATCGATGTGTGCGGCTGCTAAGGCGAACGCACGGCGGCGGGGCTTAAGCTGCGCGCCTTCTGGCGTGCGGCGTGCAGCAGATAGGCGCACATCAAAACGGCAGGGATGCCCATCGCAGCCGTGCCGATGAAGAAGATCTGCCAGGCCTCCATCAGCGCATGGCTGCCCTGCAGGGCATCGACCACCTGCCCGGAAAACCCCTTCAGCGATTTGCCCAGCAACGTGAAGAAGGAACTCAGCAAGGCGTATTGCGTGGCCGTGTAGCCGATGCTGGTCAGGCTCGACATATAGGCCACCAGCGCCGTTCCGGCGAAGCCCTCGCTGAAGTTTTCCGTAAACAGCACCGCTGCAAAAGCGGGCGGGGAAACCCCATATCCCGCGAGCAGCGCATAAGCCAAATTGGAACCCGGCCCCACCACCGCCCCGATCAGCAGCGTGCGCCCAAAGCCGAGGTGCAGCGCACTGAGCCCCGCGGCCGCGATGCCGATCAGGGTACCGGCCAGGCCAAAGCTGAGGCGCACCGAGCCTATCGTGGCTTTGGCCAGGCCTAAATCGGCGTAAAACGGCCCTACCATGGGCCCCATCACGAAATCGGGCAGGCGGTAAAAGCTGATGGCAGCCAGCATCAGCAGCGCAAGCGCGCCGTGCGTGCGCAGCAGCGCCAAAAAGGGGCCAACCACCGCGTCAAAAAAGCCGCGCGGCGTCCAGATCGCCTGATCGCTGACGGCCTTCAGTGCCGCGGGCTCACGCGCGAACAAGGTTGCGGCCAGCGCCAGCGCCATCAAGCCACCAAATACGGCATAAGCCCCGTTCCAGCCCCAGCCCTCGGCCACGAACAGGATCAGCGAATTGGCGGCCAGGATGGCGAAGCGATAGCCAAGCTGAAAGGCGGACGTGAGCAAGCCCAATTCCTCCGCCCCATTGGCGCTCTCGATGCGCCAGGCATCCACCACGATATCCTGGGTGGCGGAGGCGAAGGCGACCAGCAACGCTGCCCAGGCCAGCGGGCCAAGCCCCCCCTCTGGGCCCACCACCGCCATGCCAACCAGCGCGCCCCCCACCAGGATTTGCGCCAGCGCCATCCAGCCGCGCCGCCGGCCTAGAAAGCCCAGCAAAGGCGCGTCCATTTTATCGATGATCGGGGCCCATAAAAACTTGAAGGTGTAAGCGAGGCCAACCCAGGAAATGTAGCCGATCGCCGTGAGCGAGCTGCCCGCCTCGCGCAGCCACAAGCCGAAAGTGGCCCCGGTCAGCAGAAACGGTAGGCCCGAGCCAAAGCCCAGCAACAAAGTTAGCAGCACTTTGGGCTGGCGCAGCGCAGCAAGCGTATCGCGCCAAGTCTTGGCCCTTTGCGTTGTGGATGCTTGCGCCATAGGGCTATCCTGGTTGCGAAGCGGGCCCCACCGCGCCCGCGCGCCCCAGATTAAAGCGCTGCAACTCAACAGCAAGCCTCTGTGCGTCGATCGGCTTGGTTAAAAAGGCATCCATGCCCGCCGCGAGCGCGGCTTTGCGCTCCGCGTCCCCCACATCGGCGGTCAGCGCCACGATGGGT
This sequence comes from Hyphomonadaceae bacterium, assembly GCA_021731965.1. GTDB lineage: Bacteria > Pseudomonadota > Alphaproteobacteria > Caulobacterales > Aquidulcibacteraceae. The sequence continues at coordinate 15,390 of JAKFWI010000245.1, forward strand.
GCAAGGGGGTGCATGGCCCGGATGCGCCGCCCGGCCGTCAACCCGTCAATGACCGGCATCCGCAAATCCAGCACATAAACGTCAAACCCGCCGTTTTTTGCGGCGGTAATCGCTTGTTCGCCATCGCTCACGGTTTCGACCGCCGCGCCAGCGCGCGTCAGTACTGTGCGGGCGATGAGCGCGTTGAGCGGATTATCCTCCGCCAGCAGCAAACGCAGCCCCGATAACACCTGGTGATTGCTTTCACTGGCCATGCGCGCCGGCTCCGGGTTGGCCGCGGGGTCGCCTAGGGCCGCCAGGACTTGCAGTGCCAAGGATGCGCCGCGCACCGGTTTGATGACATAGCCGATGCCCAGGGCTTGCAGATCGGCGATCAAGCCGCGCTGGTCAGGCCAAAGCAAAGCGATGGCGGGGCCTTTTGGATGCGGGGCCTCGCTCGGCTCGAACACCAAAACCCCGTCTTCCAGCGCGATATCGCCGCCATGCGTGCGCACCGCCGCGGCCAGCGCATCACGCAGCATGGGCGCACCGACCCGCAAACGCACCTGGGCACCGTGCAGCCCGATCGGGGCCGCGCTTTGATCCGGGGCCAGCGGCCAGCGCGCCTCGAGGGTGAACACCGCGCCAGGCCCCACCAGCGCGCCCGTGACGCTGACTTTGGCCGCCAACAAATCCGCCAGCCGTTTGACGATGGCCAGGCCAAGCCCCGCCCCGCCATAGGCCCGTGCATGGCTGGAATCGGCTTGCTCGAACGCATCGAAGATCAAAGCGCGTTTTTCCGGCGCGACGCCTGGGCCGGTATCGCGCACCGCGAAGCGCACGAGGGCCTCTTCCCCGCGCCGATCCGCGCTGAGGCGTAGGCTCACGCCGCCGCTTTCGGTGAATTTCAGGGCGTTGCCAAGCAGGTTGAACAGGATCTGGCGCACCCTGCCCTCATCGCTGCACACGCTAAGGCCGGCATCGGGCCCGGCTTCGAGCACCAGCTCCAGGCCCTTGGCCCGGGCGCGCGGTGCCAGCAATTCGATGACGCCCTGGGCCGTATCGACCGGCCGAAAGGGGGCGATTTCGGCAGCGGCCCGCCCTGCCTCCAACCGCGAATAATCCAGCGCATCGCTGATCAGCTCGAGCAAACGCTCCCCCGATTGGCTGATGGCTTCGACATAAGCGCGCTGGGGCGGGCTGAGCGGCTCATGCCCCAACAGCCCGGCCATGCCCAAAATGCCATTCAACGGCGTGCGCAATTCGTGCGTCAGCATGGCAAACACCAGCGTCTTGGCGCGCGCGGCTTCCGCGGCCGCGCTGGCGCGCTGGCTGACATCGCGGGCGATGGCCAACCTGTGCCCGTCCGGCAGGTGCCGCTCGACCCATTCCAGCAGGCTTCCATCCGGCGCCGGGGCATCGAAGCGCCGCTCACCCCCAATGAAAGCCGGTGGTTTCACACGCCCCCAGGGCGGCCGGCGCGGCGAGACCATCTGGCGGAAAGTGGCCGTGAACGCGGAATTGGCGCGCAGCAATTCCCCCGCCGCATCCAGGATGCAGGCCGGATCGGGTAATTGCTCAAACGGATCCATGTGCAGCGCCAACATGCCACGCTTTTGCAGCCAACCCGGTTAACAAAGAGGCGTTGAGTGGCAAGCCTCTAGCCTCAGGCTTCACGAATAAAATGCGCGCGCATTTTATGCCTTCTTTGAGAAAGACGCCCCTTGAGATATGGTGCGAGGTGCAAATATCGCACCAGTGCACCAACAATTTTTTCCACGCTTTTCCAGGCATCAGCCCCGTCAAGCACTGGCCATTACAGCGGGGGTGCGGCGCATGGATAAAGCTTCGGCGACATGAATGCGCGCCACGCCGGCGCACCCCGCCAGATCGGCAATCGTGCGCGCCACTTTGAGCGTTCGGTGATAACCGCGGGCCGACAAGCGCAGCGACAGCGCGGCTTTGCTCAGCAGAGCAGCCCCCGCTTCGTCCAGTTTGGTCGCGTCATCGAGCGCCGCGCCGGCCAAATTGGCGTTGAGCGTCTCGGGGGCCAGCCCGAAATGCCCGGCCCGGGCCGCTTGCACGGCGCGCGCGCCAGCCACCCGCGCCGCCACCTCACGCGTGCCCTCATTGGCCACCGGCAGCGCCAGATCGATCGCGGTCACCGCCGGCACATCGAGCTGCAAATCGATGCGATCCAGCAAAGGCCCCGACAGGCGCCCCTGGTAAGCGGCCGCGCAGCGCGGCCCCTTGGTGCAATCATTGGTGCCGCCGCAGCGGCAGGAATTCATGGCCGCCATCAGCTGAAAGCGCGCCGGGTAGCGAACATGGTGATTAGCGCGCGCCACCACCGCCTCGCCGCTCTCCAGGGGTTGGCGCAGCGCATCAAGCGCCTGCGGAGAGAATTCCGGCAATTCATCGAGGAAGAGCACGCCGCGATGCGCGAGGCTGACCTCGCCCGGCTTGGCCCGCAGCCCCCCGCCCACCAAAGCGGCCATGCTGGCCGAATGGTGGGGATTGCGAAACGGGCGGGCCCGCGTCAGCCGGCCGCGCTCCAGCAGGCCACTGAGCGAATGCAAAACCGAAACCTCGAGCAATTCCTCGGGCGAGAGCGGCGGCAATAGGCCCGGCAGCCGCGCCGCCAGCATGGATTTGCCTGCCCCCGGCGGCCCGACCAGCAGGAGATTATGGCCGCCCGCCGCGGCGATCTCCAGCGCCCGCTTGGCCAAATCCTGGCCGCGCACGTCCAACAGATCAGGCCCCTCACCGGCCTCGAGCGCCTCACCCGGCACCGGATCGGGCAAAGCCGCGCCGCCGCGCAAATGTGTGATCAAGGCCATCAAGCTGGGCGCGGCAAGAATGCGCGCATCGGACCAGGCGGCCTCAGGCCCG
>JAKFWI010000142.1:0-3697 GCA_021731965.1 Hyphomonadaceae bacterium
GACTGGTCCCTTCGCTGGTTTCTCGCGCTTGCCCGTTGACGCTGAGCCGTAGAACACGTTCCATCCGCTTAGAGTTAAGCGGGGCACGACCCGTACGCAATGATTCGGAGCCGCCCCATGGCCTTACCCTTGCCGATTTTCGTGCTGAACGGACCCAATTTGAACCTGTTAGGCGCGCGTGAGCCGCAGATTTATGGTCACGATAGCCTGGATGCCATCAAAACCGCCTGTGCGGCGCGGGCCGCATTGTATGGCCGCAGCATTGATTTTCGCCAATCCAATCATGAAGGTGTGCTGGTTGATTGGCTGCAGGAAGCCGCCAAGGGGGCCTGCGCCGTGGTGCTGAACGCTGCAGCCTTCACCCACACCTCGATTGCGCTGCATGATGCAGCCCGTGCCTTGCGCCTGCCTTTAATCGAGGTGCATCTCAGTAATCCCTCAGCGCGCGAATCTTTTCGCCATCACTCTTACATTTCCCCGATTGCGCATGGGGTGGTGGCGGGCTTCGGCCTGTTGAGCTACCTCCTGGCCATCGAAGCGGCGCACATGCTGGCGGGCGCACCGACCCAAACACAGACTACGGAGGAAGCATGAGCGAGCGGGATAAGGCCGAAAAGAGGGCGGTAGGCTCGGTCGATCCTGATCTGGTCAGGGAATTAGCGCAGATCTTGCGCGATTCCGGGCTGAGCGAGATCGAGGTCTCCCAGGGTGAAACCCGCTTGCGGCTGACGCGGGCTGTCGCGCCGCAACTTAACGTCGCGCCAGCCTCGCTTGTCGCCCCTGCCCCGCCCCAGCCCAACGCGGCTCATGCGCCGCCGCCGCCCGCGCCTGAGCCGGAAAGCCGCCACGATGACCCGCGCACCCATCCCGGCGCGGTGCATTCGCCCATGGTGGGCACAGTGTATCTCTCGCCAGAGCCGGGGGCCGCGGTGTTTGTCAAGATCGGCGACAGCGTCACCGAAGGGCAGACCTTGCTGATGGTCGAGGCGATGAAAACCTTCAACCCCATCCCGGCGCCGCGCGCTGGGCGCGTCGTGCGCATGCTCATCGGCGATGGTCAGCCGGTGGAGTTTGGGCAGCCGCTCGTCATACTGGAATAGGGGCGATTGGTGTTCAAGAAAATCCTCATCGCAAACCGCGGCGAAATCGCTTTGCGGGTGCATCGGGCGTGCAAGGAAATGGGTATTTCCACGGTGGCCGTGCACAGCCAGGCCGATGCCAATGCCATGCATGTGCGCCTAGCCGATGAAAGCGTGTGCATCGGCCCACCGCAGGCCGCCAAAAGCTATCTGCACATCCCCGCGATCATCGCGGCGGCGGAAATCACCGGGGCCCAGGCCATCCACCCCGGCTACGGCTTTCTGTCCGAAAACGCCCGCTTCGCCGAGATCGTCGAATCGCATGGGCTGACCTTCATCGGCCCCAAGCCGGAACATATCCGCCTGATGGGCGATAAGATCACCGCCAAGCGGGCCGCTTTGCAGGCCGGCATTCCTATCGTGCCCGGCTCGGATGGGGCGATCACCCGCGATGATGAGGCCAAGCGCGTGGCCAAGCGCATCGGCTATCCGGTGCTGATCAAGGCGGCCGCCGGCGGCGGCGGGCGCGGCATGAAGGTGGCGAACACGGCGGAGCAGCTCTCTGAGGCGCTCTCCACCGCCCGGGCCGAGGCCCGCGCCGCCTTTGGCGATGACAGCGTCTATATCGAAAAATATCTAACGCGCCCGCGCCATATCGAGATCCAAATCATCGCCGATAGCCACGGCAATGTCTGCCATTTGGGGGAGCGCGATTGCTCTCTCCAGCGGCGCCACCAAAAGGTGTGGGAGGAGGCACCCTCCCCGGTGTTGACATCCGCGCAGCGCGACGAGATCGGCATCGTGACGGCCAAGGCCATCAAATCGCTGGGTTATCTGGGCGTTGGCACGGTGGAATATCTCTATGAAGACGGGCAGTTTTATTTCATCGAGATGAACACGCGCCTGCAGGTGGAGCACCCGGTCACCGAGGCGATCACCGGCATCGATCTGGTGCGCGAGCAGATCCGCATCGCCGATGGCGAGCCCCTATCCTTCACCCAGGACAGCGTGCAATTCGTTGGCCATTCCATCGAATGTCGCATCAATGCCGAGCATCCGGAAACCTTTGCCCCCTCCCCCGGCAAGATCACCAATTACCATTCCCCTGGAGGGTTTGGGGTGCGGCTCGATTCGGCGATTTATGCCGGCTATCAAATCCCCCCGTATTACGACAGCTTGATCGGCAAGCTGATTGTCTTCGGCCGCGATCGCCCAGAGGCCATTATGCGCCTGCGCCGCGCCTTGGATGAGTTGGTGGTCACCGGCATCGACACCACCATTCCGCTCTTCCAGCATCTTGCCGCGCAAAGCGACATCGTTGCAGGCAATTACCACATCCACTGGCTTGAGGAGCATTTGCGCGAACGCCGCGGCTAAAGCGCATTCAGGAAAAGTGGAGTTGCGGTTTTCCGTCCGAATGCGCCTTAGCTATTTAAAAAGCGCATTCAGGAAAAGTGGAGTTGCGGTTTTCCGTCCGAATGCGCCTTAGCTATTTAAAAAGCGCATTCAGGAAAAGTGGAGTTGCGGTTTTCCGTCCGAATGCGCCTTAGCTATTTAAAAAGCGCATTCAGGAAAAGTGGAGTTGCGGTTTTCCGTCCGAATGTTCTCTAAATTATTGAATCAGAGCATTTTTCTAATCAGAAATTGAATGCGATTTCTTTGAAGATGCTCTTGCGGCTCTCGCCGTCTTGCATCCGTCAACTATCCTCGAGGTCCAGATCCAGGATAGTCATGGTGAAATGGTAACAGAGCTCCCCCTCCTCGTCGTCCTTGGAGAGCACGCCGGCGAATTCATCGCCAATATAAATCTCGGCCGAATCGTCTTTGCGCGGCCGCACCCGCACCTGGATTTGCTTGTTGGCAAAGCGCGTTTGTAGATAGCGTTCGACTTTTGCTCGCTCTTCGCTTTTCACGTTTGCATCCTTCCGGTTGGCGTTACGGGTGTTAAAGGTTGGCGGGAACTCATGCCCCCGCTCCAAAGGCGGAACTAAGGCCTGCGTCGGCCTAGACCCGTTCCCGAAAAGTGTGACGCGGTTTTCGGTCGAGAACGGGTCTAATCCCTTAGTGTAGAGCGGATTCACCCGATTTGACCTGAGTTAGGTCAAATCGGGATCCGCTCTAGCGGTCAACGCGCTTCATCGCCAGGCAAATCGGCTGGGCCTTCCTCCTCGCCTTGCTCGCTGTGCTCGGCGGGGATGGCATAGCGGCCGGAAAACCAGCGATGCAGATCGATATCCGCGCAGCGCTTAGAACAAAAGGGCCGAAAGCCTGGATCGATGGGCTTGCTGCAGATCGGGCAGGCTGCGCCTATTTTGGCCATCACCTCACACCCACCGCACATCAAGGCGCGCCACATCCATCTCCGGATCCGATTCGATGGTGAAGCGTGCGCCGATTCGCCGCGTCAGGGCATCGCGCCAACCGATAGCCGAGCTTTGCAGCCATTTGGCGATCTCCGGGTGGATGCGCGCCGCGACTGGCCGGCCGCGACTAGCGCTGGCTTCGCGCTCCAGGGCCCGCAAAACCTCCAGCGCGCGGCTTTCCTGGCTAAGCCTGCCGTCGGGAGCAAGCGCGATCTCACTGATCGGCCGCTGCCTTTGCGGACGTGACAGCTCGAT
>JAKFWI010000142.1:3707-18145 GCA_021731965.1 Hyphomonadaceae bacterium
CTCGATCAGGCCGAAACGGGACATAGGTGCCAGCTGGCAGCCCCAGGCATCGCTTTTGGCCGCTTCGCGCAAGGCGGCTTCGACGTCCCGGCGGCTATCTTGGCGGCGCATGGAGACGAAATCGATCACGCACAGCCCGCCTTGGTTGCGCAGCTGCAACTGGCGCATCGCCTCCTGCGCGGCCGCGATGTTGAGATCGCGCACGAAGCGCTCCGCATCGCCTGCGCCGCTACGGCCACCAGCATCCACATCGATCGCGGTCAAAGCCGCGGTGGGCTCGATGATCAACAAGCCTCCTCCAGGAATGGGAATTTGGCGTGCCAGCGCTTCGTCGAACACGCCATCGATGCGCGCGCGCATGTCAGACGTGGCTGGCGGTGCCGCGAGCAGCGCCGCATCCTCGTCGTTCGGGCCCAACCGTCCGACTTTCTCAGCTTTCTGGCCCAGCAGAGGGGTGCCGATGGGCCCCTTGGTGCGCGCGCCTTCGCGCGTGATTTCAAGCAGGAGAAGTTGGCCTTCCTGGACAGCGATGGCCGCTCCGCCGATGGTATGTGCCCGATTTTGGCTATCGAGCGGCAAAAAACCCTGTTCTTCCTTGAGCCCGAGATCGAGAAAGGCGCCGCGGCGCGGGCGATCCAGCCGCAGCACCCGCGCGCCGTAAATCTCCCCCAACCGGGCGCGCTGGCCCGCCTCGCTCCAGCGGAGCGAGCGCAAAGCTGCAGGCCGCCCTGCCCGGATCCACACGCACCGCGTTTCACCGACGGCACCGTCCAACCAGATGGCGTCCGCCTCAGCCATGCGCAGGGCCCCAGCGCCAGCCGGCTCCTTCCAACAGGCAAGCGGTCTCGAAAAGCGGCAGCCCAACCACCGCGGAATAGGAGCCCGCCAGATGCCTCACGAAGCGCCCCGCTTGGCCTTGAATGGCATAGCCCCCTGCTTTGCCTTGCCACTCGCCGCTGGCGAGATAGCCCTGCATCTCCTGGCGGCTCAAGCGCTTAAAGGTCACGCGCGTCTCGACCAAGCGGTGCAGACACGGCCCATCCGCGCGGGCAATGGCCACAGCGGTATAGACGCGGTGCGCACGCCCCGATAGCAGCGCCAGGCAATCCTCCGCTTCCTCAAGCATTTGGGTTTTGCGCAACATGCGCCGGCCCAGCGCCACGATGGTATCTGCACCGAGGCAAAGCATCCCAGGGGCCTGGCCGCTTCGCGCCTTGGCCACCGCCAAGCGGCTGGCACAATCGCCCGGCTTTTCCTTGGGAAGAGGCGTTTCGTCCAGCAAAGCGGGGACGATCTCATCCGGCTGAACACCGATCTGCGCCAGCAATGCCAAACGGCGCGGGCTGGCGCTGGCCAAACGCAAACGCATCATTTGAAGCGGTAGGTGATGCGCCCTTTGGTCAAATCATAAGGCGTCATCTCCACCAGGACCTTATCGCCGGCCAGCACGCGAATGCGGTTCTTGCGCATCTTGCCGGCGGTGTGGGCAATGATTTCATGATCATTTTCTAGCTTTACGCGAAATGTAGCGTTGGGCAGCAGCTCCGTCACCGTGCCCGCAAACTCAAGGAGTTCCTCTTTCGCCATGCAATCTCCAAATACCTTCTCTCATCCGTATACGGCAGGAGGCCGCGAGCCGGGGCTCAGGCCGTAAGCGGCCGCTCGAAGCGCATGGCGATGCGCCGGTCGAGCGCGTCACGGACCGCGCGATACTCCGCGAGGCGTTGCTCGCGGCTGCCCTCAATAACAGTCGGGTCGAGGCACGGCCAGTACTCAACATCGATTGCCAGCAATCGGGTGAATTCCAGCGCCCGGTGGTGGGCCTCGGGCGCCAGGGTGATGATCAGATCGAAACTGGCATCTTCCAGATCGGCAAAGCCTTGCGGGCGATGCGCGCTGATATCGACGCCCACCTCGTCCATGACCTCCGCCGCCAAGGGATCGACCCCTCCCCCAGGGCGCACGCCGCAGCTCTGCAGCCAATAATGCGTGCCAAAGCGCCGACGCATCAGGCCTTGCGCCATGGGAGAGCGAATTGCATTCATATTGCACACAAACAGCACCGCTTGGATGGGCGACCCGTTCACGGCCGGGCGTGCAAAGCGCAGATTAGCGTAAAGAGCCGCCGGGATGTGTCGTGATCGATAGCGACTTTCCCTTCCAGACGCTGCACCAGCAGCTCCGAGCCCTCATTGTGCAGGCCTCTGCGACCCATATCGATGGCCTCGATCTGCTGCGGCGTGGCGGTGCGGATGGCCTCGTAATAGCTGTCGCAGACCATGAAATAATCTTTGATCAACCGGCGAAACGGCGTGAGCGAAAGCAAAAACACCTGCAAAGATGCGCCGCGCTCATCGGCGATATCAAACACCAAGCGCGCATCATTGAGAGAGAGGGTGAGCACGTAAGGGCCCCCGTCTGGCTCGCTCAACAAGGCAAAGTGGTTGCCCTCCAGCAAATCAAAGATCGCGACGCGCCGATCATGCTCGGCCTCCACCGAGGCGGTAGGCAAGGAGGCGTCATCGAGCCGGACATCACACAGGCGTTGCATCATGCGGGCCTCATGCAAGGCTGGCCAAACGCAGCAAAAAGGAGCGCTCATGCGCACGCAGCCCCTCGGCGGCGGCCAGGCGCGCGCCCGCAGGGCCGAGCGCCTTTAGGCCCTCGGGGCCGCTGCTCATCACCGTGGTGCGTTTTAGAAAGCTCATGGTCGATAGTCCCGAGGAAAAGCGCGCACGCCGCCCGGTAGGTAGCACATGGTTGGGACCCGCCAAATAATCGCCCAGTGCCTCAGGCGCGTAGCGACCCAAAAACACCGCCCCTGCGTGGCGCACCATGGGCAGATAGCGCGCCGCATCATCGAGCGTGATCTGCAAATGCTCCGGCGCGCCCTGATTGATCAGGGCAAAGGCCTCCTCGACGCGATCCACCAGCACGATGGCCCCGTGGCGCTGCCAGGAAACGCGCGCGGTGTGCGCACCGACATCCTTGCCTAGCTGGGCCTGCACGGCCCCGCTTACTGCATCCGCGAAGGCAGAGTCGGCGGTAAACAAAATGGCTTGTGCGTCCTCGTCGTGCTCACACTGCGCCAAAAGATCGGCGCCGATCCAGGCGGGATCTGTCTTGCCATCCGCCAGGATGAAAACCTCAGAGGGGCCCGCCACGGAATCCACGCCCACATCGCCAAATACCAGACGCTTGGCGCTGGCCACATAGGCATTGCCGGGCCCGACGATGACATCCACGGGGCCCAGCTCCCCCGCGCCATAAGCCAAGGCCGCGATGGCCTGCGCGCCCCCAATGCGCCACACCTCATCCACGCCGCACAGGCTGGCGGCCGCCAAAACGGCGGGATTGCCGGCGGCTTTGGCCGGTGGGGTGGTCAGCGCGATGCGTTTCACACCGGCGACACGCGCCGGCATGATGTTCATGATCACCGAGCTGGGATAGGCTGCCAAGCCACCGGGCGCATAGACCCCCGCCGCATCCATGGCTGTCCAGCGCCAGCCCATGCGCACACCATGTTCATCTTCCCACGCTTGATCTTCGGGCCTTTCGCGGGTGTGGAAACGCTCCACCCGGTCCCGGGCTAAGCGCAGCGCATCGAGCAAGTCCTCAGGGCAGGCCCGCAGCGCGGCCTCCAGCTCGCTGTGCTCGACGCGCAGGGGCGTTGCCGCATCGAGGCCGTCAAAGCGTGCGCTGAATTCGCGCACCGCCTCCATGCCGCGCGCCTTGACCGCCGCAATCACCGCGCGTGCCGCCTCTTCGGCGCGATCCATCGCCTCCCCGCGCGCGCCGAGCAAGGCGGCGAAATCGGCCACAAAGGTGGCATCCCCGGTATACAGCCTGCGCATCAAGCCGTCTCCTGGTGCTCCGGCTTGCGCCGTGTTTTCCAGGGCTCCCCGAAATCGGCGAGCACCAAATCCAAACACTCGAGTTTCAGGCCGATCTCGCCACCGCCCGACAGCAGCAGACGCAGCTCGCCGCCCGGTGGCTCCGCCTCCGGCGTGAAGTGCAGCGAGAGCAAAGCGGCGATGGCATCGGGCGAATCAAGGCGAATATTGCGGCTGCGCACAGCCATCACGCCGTCAATCGAAAGGGCGCTGCGCACCCGCTGGTACGGCCCCGACCCGCTAGAGGCCTCCCAGCAAAAACGGCTAAATACACCGACCAGCCGGCGCGCTCGCCGATCAAAGGAGAGATCACGCACCCGCAGCAAGGCGTCCTGTAAAGCAGCGGAGCAGACCTCCAAATCCGCAATGTCTTGAGCCACCAAACGCAATCCCGATACTGGCGTCACGTTGGCTCACTCCCCCGCAAACGCTGCACCTGCGCGCCGCAGCGTGACAGCTTCTGCTCCAGCTGCTCGAAGCCGCGATCGAGATGGTAAACCCGGTGCACGACGGTTTCGCCCTGCGCAGCCAGCCCGGCAATCACCAAACTGACGGAGGCGCGCAAATCGGTGGCCATCACCGGCGCACCGATCAGATGGTCAACGCCGGTCACGCTCGCCTCATTGCCGCGCAATTGGATTTCGGCACCAAGGCGCATCAGCTCGGGTGCGTGCATGAAGCGGTTTTCAAAAATATTTTCACGAAAATGCGAAACTCCACGCGCCTGGCACATCAGCGCCATGAATTGCGCCTGCAAATCGGTGGGAAAGCCTGGAAAGGGCTGGGTATCGACATCCACTGCCCGCAACGGCCCGCTGCGGCGCACGCGCACCCCGCCAGCTTGGGCCGTCATCTGCGCGCCTGCAGCCTCTAGCCGCTCCGCCAGCGCTGCCAGATCCTCAAAGCGCGCGCCCTGAAGCAGCACATCCCCGCCTGCCGCTGCGCAGGCAATGGCATAGGTGCCGGCCTCGATCCGATCCGGCAGCACGCTGTAATCGGCCCCGCTTAGGCTATCGACGCCCTGGATGGTGATCGTGCCGCTGCCGGCCCCGTCGATGCGCGCGCCCATCTGCGCCAGGCAGGCGGCGAGATCAGCGATTTCTGGCTCCCGTGCAGCGTTTTCCAGAATGGTCTCGCCGCGGGCCAGCGTTGCAGCCAGCAAAGCGTGCTCGGTTGCGCCTACAGAGACGAACGGAAACACGATATGGGCTCCGCGCAGCCCGCGCAGCGCCGCGGCCTTCACATAGCCGCCCTCGATGACGATGTCGGCACCCATGGCCTCAAAGGCCTTGAGGTGGAGATCGACGGGGCGCGCGCCAATGGCGCAGCCGCCGGGCAAAGACACCGTGGCATGCCCCATGCGCGCCAGCAACGGACCCAAAACATTAAAAGTTGCGCGCATTTTGCGCACCAGATCATAGGGCGCGATCGTCGAAGAAACCGTGCCTGCATGCAAATGCGCGATATCCGCGCCGACTGGCCATTCGATCTCCACGCCCAGGCTGGCCAACAATTGCGCCATGAAGCGCGAATCCGCCAGATTGGGCATTTTGCGCAGGGTAAGGCGCTGATCGCTGAGCAAAGCCGCGGCCATGAGCTTGAGCGCGGAATTCTTGGCTCCCGAAATAGGGATGCTGCCTTCGAGGGCGCTGCCGCCGCTGATAACGATTCGATCCATTCTCTCTCACCCAGAGCGGCCACCCGCGCCGCCCGCTTCGTGTTAATCAAGTAGAATTTGCCATGCTGGCCGTGTAGATGGCACGCCATAGCGCATTTTTCAGCGAAAAGCTCATCCGGCTGCGCTTTTGGCACTTGTGATAAGCGCCGGCCTCGCCGATCCCCAGCAAGAGGCGCGGCTTGCGCCGTCAAGAGGATGTTTCATGGGCTTCAAATGCGGCATCGTTGGGTTGCCCAACGTGGGAAAGTCTACTTTGTTCAATGCGTTAACGCAAACTGCGGCGGCCCAGGCCGCCAATTATCCCTTCTGCACCATCGAGCCGAATGTCGGTGAGGTGGCGGTTCCAGAGCCGCGCCTGGAGACCTTGGCCCGCATCGCAAAATCCAAGGACATCATCCCGGCGCGAATGAGCTTTGTGGACATTGCCGGGCTTGTCAAAGGTGCCAGCCAAGGTGAGGGCCTCGGCAACCAGTTTTTGGGAAATATCCGTGAAACTGACGCGGTGGTATATGTCTGCCGCTGCTTTGAAGATGGCGACGTCACGCATGTTGCGGGCCGCATCGATCCGCTCGCGGATCTGGAAATCGTGGAAACCGAGCTGATGCTGGCCGATCTAGAAAGCCTGGAGCGGCGCCGCGCCAATGTCGAGAAAAAGGCAAAGGGCGGGGATAAAGACGCCAAAGAGGCCTTGCAGCTGATCGATTGTGCCCGCCAGGCCCTGGAGGCGGGGCAGCCGGCCCGCAGCGTGACGATCGCCGCGGATCATGACAAAGCCTGGCGCATGCTACAATTGCTCACCGCCAAGCCGGTTTTGTACATCGCCAATGTCGACGAGGCCTCCGCCGTCAGCGGCAACGCGCTCTCGGAGATCGTTGAACGCCGCGCCCAGAGCGAGCGCGCACACGCTGTCGTGATCTCCGCCAAGATCGAGGCCGAGTTGGCCTTGCTCAGCGCCAGCGAGCGCGGCGAATTCCTCGAAACCTTGGGGCTGGAAGAACCTGGCCTCAACAAGGTGATCCGCGCAGGTTATGGCCTGCTCGGGCTCGCCACGTATTTCACCGCTGGCCCTAAAGAGGCCCGCGCCTGGACCATCCACGCCGGCTACACCGCGCCGCAGGCCGCCGGCGTCATCCACACCGATTTCGAAAAAGGCTTCATCCGCGCCGAAACCATCGCTTTCGATGATTATGTGGCGTGCGGCGGTGAAGTCGGTGCCAAGGAGGCAGGCAAAATGCGCCTGGAGGGCAAGGATTATGTGGTGCGTGACGGGGATGTCATGCATTTCCGCTTCAGCGGCTAGCCTTGATGTACAAAGCCCGCTGCGGGAAATCGATGGCGAGAAAATCGCAGGCACGCAACACGTTCATGCCCAGCAGGACGGCCGGCGTTTGGGCTATGCCCCAAACTTGGAAGATGTGCGCATCCGATGCCAGGGCAGCCGAGTTAGCAAATTGCAAATCCCCGAGCTGGATCGAGTCGAGCCGCACGATCGTGCCGGTCAGCACCGTATCGGTCGCGCCGTACACGTTGACATTCTCGGCCAACACCTTGGTGCCGCCTGATCGGCTCAATCGATCCAGCATGGCCAGATTGAGTAGCGTGTATTCGGCGCCGGTATCGATGATGCAACGCGCCATGATCCCGCTAATGCGGCACGGCGTCTCCACGAGATGGCCAAATCGGATTCTGGCGCGTAGCCTGAGCGCTCCGATCGGGATCGTTCCCGTGCGGCTTTTGGTGACTTCATAGCGCTCGCGGTCGAAATCGAGCACAATGCGCTGGCCCTTCAACTCGCTCGCTGCAAGCAAGCCCTGCGACCCCCCCAGGATCACGTTTTCAATCACCGGCATTTGCAGGCCACGCGCGGTGTAGGTCCCGGCATTGAGGGATTCGGCCCGCACCACTTTGCGCAGCTGGGCGCCGGTAACCCCGTTGACCACTCGATCCTCGAGCGTGGGAAGTTGCAGCGCCAGCGCCAGCGCCTCGCCGATCGAGGATCGGTTCGCGCCGGTATCCACGATGAAGGGAAACGGCCCCTGCCCGTTGACCTTCACCAAGGTGGAGACGCGCCCATCCTTGCGGCGCAGCACTTCGGCGACCGAATCGTCGATCTCGCTCCCAATAGTGGTGACGATAGGCGGCTCGTTGATCTGCACGAAGGCATCAGCGCCCCGCGCACTAAGCAGGCTTAGGCTGATGCAGGCCATGAGGCCGATGCCGCCGCGGCGTAGACGCCATAAAATGTGCACTTTGCGACCGGCACACGAGGCCCTCATGCCGTGGGCAGTCGGTAATGCTCAAATTGCTGACGCAGCAACAATTTGTTAATCTTGCCGGTCGCTCCAAGCGGGATTTTTTCGACGAAGGCCACATCGTCCGGCATCCACCATTTGGCAATCTTGCCTTCAAGGAAACGCAAAACGGTTTCCTTGGCCACGCCCCCGGGCTCGAGGGGCTCGATGATCAGCAAAGGCCGCTCATCCCATTTCGGGTGCGCCACGCCGATCACCGCGGCGTTCGCCACACCCGCGGCCCCAACAGCAATGTTTTCGATCTCGATCGAGGAAATCCATTCGCCCCCGGATTTGATCACATCCTTGGCCCGATCGGTGATCTGCATATAGCCGGCCGGATCAATGGTGGCGACATCGCCCGTATCGAAAAAGCCATCTTCTTCCAGTGCCGAGCCGTCCGGCCGGCGCGCGCCATCGCCGCGAAAATATGCGCGCGTCACGGCCGGGCCACGCACCTGCAGGCGCCCAAACGCCTTGCCATCGCGCAGTAATTCCCGGCCGGCATCATCCACGATTTTCATCTCCACCAAAAAGGGTGCCCGCCCCTGCTTGAGCTTGAGGCGGATCTGGCTGTCGTGATCGAGCTTCTCCTCCTCGGGCCCCAAGGTGCACAAAGAGCCCATCGGGCTCATTTCCGTCATTCCCCACGCGTGGATAACCCGCACGCCGTAATCCTCTTCAAAGGCACGCAAAATGGCCTCGGGCACGGCAGAGCCGCCGATGATCACGCGCTGCAACGTGCTGGGCCGCTGCTTGGTTTCTTTCAAATACTGCAATAGCGATAGCCAAACCGTGGGCACCGCGGCCGTCAAGGTGACGCGTTCGGTTTCGAGCAGCTCAAACACCGAGGCTCCGTCCAGTTTGGAGCCGGGCAAGATCAAACTGGCACCCGCCATGGGGCACACGCTGGTCAGCGCCCACGCGTTAGCGTGAAACATCGGCACGATCATCAACACCACGTCACGGGCGCACAGGCCAAACCCATCACCCTGGTTGGCGGCCAGCGCGTGCAGAATGTTGGAGCGGTGCGAATACAGCACGCCTTTGGGGTTGCCGGTTGTGCCCGAGGTGTAACACAGGCCCGCCGCGGTGGATTCGGGAAAGCTGCCCCATTTCACCGGCGCGTCGTGCCCGGCCAGAAAAGCGTCCAGGCTTTTAGCATTGGGCACACCATCCCACGGCCCATCTCCTGGTGCCGACAGCACCACAATCGCCTCGACCGTCTTAAGCTTAGGCGCGATGGCGCGCACAATTGGCAAAAAGCCGGCGTCCACGAACAACAGACGATCGCCGGCATGATTGATGATCCAGGCGATCTGATCGGGCAACAAGCGCGGATTGAGCGTGTGGACGATGGCACCGATGCCGTAAATGCCATACCAGAGGGCCAGATGCTCGGCGGTGTTCCAGGCCAACGTGCCAACACGATCACCCAGGCAGATGCCGCTTTCGATCAGTGCACGGCTGACGCGGTGCGCCTGACTGTGAACTGCGCCATAATCTGTCCGGACGATCTCCCCGTGCGGGGAGCGGCTAACCACTGCCCGGTTGGGGTGGGTCAACGCCGCAAAGTCCAACACCTTATCCAGCGTTAACGGCCAATCCTGCATCAGGCCTTGCATTGCTGCCTCTCCTCATCCGCACCGGGGAGAGGTTAGCCTTGGCCTCAGGCAAAAAGCAATTTACGCCGCCAGCGCTTGCTGGGCTTTGGCCCCCTGTACATTGGTCTGGGCGCGTTTGGCCCGAAACGCCTTGAAGGCCCCCTTGGTGAGCACACGCACATGCGCCATTGGTGCGGCCTCCAGCGCCACGGCGACATCCCCACCGACATCATTGGCCGGCCTGGGCAGCGCGATCGGGATCAATACAGCCGCGACATCACGGCGCGTCGCGCTGGCGCAGACGCGCAATTGAGGGCTGAAGCCGGCACGGGCCGCGCTGAAGCGCATCGGCACCAGGCATTGGCGCGAGCCATCGGCCCATAAGGAGCCCAGCCGGGCAAACGCCGCAGGAGCCTGCGCGCTCCGGGACAACGCGCTTGGCGAGGCACGGCGCGGCTCAGCTGCGCGTTCCAGCCAGGGCAAACGCCTTTGGCGCACGCCCATCAACATCAATGCTGCTGCGGCGGCGAAGGCTCCGGAGGCTCTGCTCATGATGTCTCTCCCAATGACAGCGGCAGAATGGACAGAGTCGGCCTCAAAAATTGGTTAATTCACGGAAAGAGCCGTCTTTGCGCCCAGGCCGCGTCGATCGCGGGCCGGTAAAACTCCAGCCGCTCGTGCAGGCGATAGGGGCGATCGCGCCAAAACTCGATACGTACCGGATTAAGCCGATAGCCAACCCACTGGGCCGGGCGCGGCACCGCCCCGTCAGCAAAGCGCGCTGATGCCTCCGCCACCCGCCGGGCCAAAGTGAGCCGATCAGGCATTTCCCGCGATTGATCGGAGGCCCAGGCCCCCAAGCGGCTATCGCGCGCGCGGCTGACAAAATAGGCGTCTGCCTCTTCGTCGCTGACAGGCACAATCGCCCCGCGCAGGCGCACTTGGCGGCGCAAGCTTTTCCAGTGAAACAACAGTGCCGCTTGGGGATTGCCCAACAATTGCTGGCCTTTGGCGCTTTGGCCGTTCGAGTAGAAAACCATGCCGTCCGACCCAAAATTCTTGAGCAAGACCATGCGCACATCGGGTAACAATTCGGCGTCGACCGTGGCCAGGGCCATGGCGTTTGCGTCATTGGGCTCGCTGGCGCGCGCTTGTGCCAACCAGGCGCGAAACAGCTCCAGCGGTTCTTGGCTTTCCAGCGGCGGCTCATCGGTAAGCGCGGCCAGGTAATCAGCCTCACTGGGCGTGGGTGGAATTTCTTTCGAGGCGGACATATAGCGTTTCCTATTGGGCTGCGCGCAGCATAGAAATGGGGCGCATGTCCCACAACAGCTTTGGCCATTTGTTCCGTGTGACCACCTTTGGCGAAAGCCATGGCCCGGCCATTGGCTGCGTCGTGGATGGCTGCCCGCCGGGCCTGCAGATCGAAGAAGCCTCGATCCAGGCCGATCTCGATCGCCGCCGCCCCGGCACCAGCGCCTTCGTCACACAGCGCCGCGAGAGCGACACGGCGCGCATTCTATCGGGCGTGTTCGAGGGGCGCACCACGGGTACGCCGATCGCGGTGTTGATCGAAAATACCGATGCGCGCTCCAAGGATTATGCTGAAATCGCCGACTGCTATCGACCGGGCCACGCCGATTACACCTATGACGCGAAATATGGGCTGCGCGATCATCGCGGCGGCGGGCGGGCCAGCGCGCGCGAAACCGCCAGCCGGGTGGCCGCCGGGGCCATTGCGCGCTTGGTGTTGGGGCCAGCCATCGTCATTCGCGGGGCTTTGATAGCCATGGGCGGAGACCGCATCGACGATGCCGCGTGGGATTGGGCGCAAACCGAGGTCAATTCCTTCTTTTGCCCTGATGCCGCAGCGGCGCAGCGCTGGGCCGCCAAGCTTGAGGCAACGCGCAAAGCCGGTTCCTCGGTCGGCGGGATCGTGGCAGTAAGCGCCGAGGGCGTCCCCGCCGGCTGGGGCGCGCCCATTTATGGCAAGCTGGACGCGGAGATCGCGGCGGCCTTGATGAGCATCAATGCGGTGAAGGGCGTCGAGATTGGCGCGGGCTTTGCCGCGGCGGATCTATCGGGTGAGGATAATGCCGATGAAATGCGCGCAGGCCCTGATGGCCCGATCTTCCTGTCGAACCAAGCCGGCGGCGTGCTTGGCGGTATTTCCACGGGGCAAAGCATCATTGCGCGTCTGGCTGTGAAGCCCACCTCCTCTATCCTCACGGCCCGGCGCACGATCACGCGCGATGGGCGCGACACCGAAATCCGCACCAAGGGCCGCCATGATCCCTGCGTAGCCATTCGCGCCGTTCCGGTGGCTGAGGCCATGCTGGCCTGCGTGCTGGCCGATGCGAAACTGCGCCACCGTGCCCAGATCGGCTGATCGCGCGCTGCGCGTGTTTTCAGGAGTGCTAACGTGTCTCGTCCGCCCTTGCCGCCTTTCGATCATGACGCCGCTTTGCTGAAGGTGCGCAAGGCAGAGGATGCCTGGAATGGGCGCGATCCGGCCGCGATCGCGCAGGCCTATACGCCGGACAGCCGCTGGCGCAATCGCTCGGAAATTTTTGCGGGGCGTGCGGCAATCGTGGCTTTCCTCACTCGGAAATGGGCCAAAGAGCACGAATATCGCCTGATCAAGGAGCTGTGGGCCTATGCCAGCGATCGCATCGCGGTGCGCTTTGTCTATGAATGGCGCGATGATGCCGGCGTCTGGTGGCGCGCGCATGGCAATGAGAATTGGTTGTTTGACGCTGCCGGCTACATGGCCGAGCGCCACGCCAGCATCAACGATATAGCCATCAGCGAAGCGCAGCGGCAGTTTCGCTGGCCCCAAGGGGTGCGCCCCGAAAATCATCCTGGCCTGACAGAGCTTGGCCTTTAAAAAGAGGCCTATCAATTGTTGTAGGTGCGTGCTAAAAAACGCGCTTCGATCCTTGCAGCGCCGGCCGCACCCATGTTTCGCCCGCGCGCGGACTTGACCGCCGAACGTTCAATTATCGATTCGGCCGCTGGGCTTTTCCAGCGGTGATCACCATCTGCAGGGCCTGCGCGTTTCAACCCAAGCAACGCTCTGCTGCGTTTCCAAGGCTATATTTCATGACTACCGGCACTGTTAAATGGTTCAACTCCGCCAAGGGTTTCGGCTTTATCGCTCCTGATGGTGGCGGCAAGGATGTGTTCGTGCACATTTCCGCCGTTGAGCGTTCTGGGCTTTCGGGCCTGAGCGATGGCCAAAAGGTCACGTTCGAAGTAGAAAAAGACCGGCGCTCCGGCAAGGAAGCCGCCATCAATCTGAAGGCCGTCTAACGGGCCTATGGGAGGCTGGCCTTGTGCCGGCCTCCTTTTTCATTAACCCCTTTCGAGGCTCCTATGGCCATCGCCGATATGATCCCAGGTCTGGAACCCAAAGCCCTCGCCACCCTGCGGGACAATGCTTTGCGCCTCCAGCAAACCGGAACGCCGCGTCAGCGGGCCGAGGCAGAAGCCCTCATGCCAGCCATTGACGCTGAATTGGCGGAACGCAAAGCCAAAGCGCCACCGACAGCGCGCGCGCGCCTCGTCGCCAAAGCCGGGCCTAAAGCTCCTGCCAAGCCGCGCAAGCCCGCTAAACCGAGGGCCAAAGCCAAGGCTAAAGTCGGCTGAGGCTGGCTTCGCATGATGACCTGGGATTAGGGCTTTTCTGACGCCCCCCACGCACGTAATCTGATGCGATGACGATTCATCGATCTTGGCGGGCCGTGGTCTCGCTCGCGTGCGCGTATCCCTTAATTATCGCCTGGGATAACGAGCAGGACGCGTCGCTACGCAAAGGTGACATCCTCGTTTCTGTAACCGGGCAGCACAAGCCGGGTGGCAGGGTGGAGGCGGCCGTCGACGTCCCGGTCGGCGCGGTTTCCTTGTGGAATCTGATGCTTGATTGCGCCGGTGCCCCCAAATTCGTCCCCAAAATGAAGCAATGCCGGGTGCTGGAATCAGCGCCGGACGCGAGCACAGATTTGCGGGAGCAGCGGCTGCAGTTTTTGCCCGGCTTCGCCGATCTCACCCTACGCTTCCGCTCGCATTACGCGCCCCCGCACGAGATCCGCTTCGTCAAAGAAGGCGGGGATCTGGCCGTAATGGAAGGCGTATGGCGCATCGAGCCGCTGGGCCCAGCCTCTGCTCGATTGCATTACCAAGCCGATATGGCCACCAAGACGCCTTTTCCCGGCGCGCTGGTGCGGGATGGCATGCGGCGCGATACCTTGGCCATCCTTGCGGCTGTGCGCCAAGAGGCCATCCGCCGCACCGGCGCGCTTAGCCCGCCCGTTTCCGAAACTGAAGCACCTTGGTAAGAAACGCCAAGCGCGTTTCTTCCAGTTCCAGGCCCACTTGCCCCAACATACGCACCAAATCCTCTTTGAGGTAAGAGGAGTAAAAGGGCTCATGAAAGCCGGTCGGGAAGAGCTCCAGCAAATGATTGAGCTCGGGGGCGTCATTCAATTGCAGGCTGTCAGCGAACACCACCACACCGCCGCGCTTAACCACGCGGGCCAGCTCCTGCGCCACCTGCAACCGGATTTTCGGCGGCAATTCATGGAAAAGATAGATGCAGGTGACACCGTCGAATGCGCCATCCGCCAAGGGCATCGCCTCGGCCATGCCGACCGCCACCTCCACTTTTGGCCAGCGGGCAAGCCGCGTTTTCGCTTCGTTGATATAGGCCTGTGAAAGATCCAGGCCGGAAGCCTTCAGGCGCGGGAAGGCTTCCAACGCCTGGCTGAGGAAGCGCCCATTGCCGCAGGCCACGTCGAGCAAAGCCAGCTTGCGATGATCGGCGCCGCGCCAGGCCTGTGCCAGGCACCCCAAAGCGATGCGGCGCATCGCATCTGCCGCGCCGCCAAACAGGATTTCCACCTGCGTATCATAGAGCCTGGCGCTATCCTGGGTCAGCCAACCTCCCGATTGGTAATGGAAATTCTGCAGATAA
>JAKFWI010000012.1 GCA_021731965.1 Hyphomonadaceae bacterium
CTAGAGGGATGCGGCCGATTTCGGCTTCGGGTTCGTCGTGTCCCAGCCCCCGTAGCACCGCTACGCGAACTGGGCCTCTCCTGCCCGAAAGCGCAAAATCGGCTTCGCATCGCGGCTCGCGGGAGTTCTTCAACAGCCTGCTAACCCGGCTTATGCCACTTCCGTCATCGGGTGGTTGGCGGCGCGATCATTGGCCTCACGCTGCGCGCGCCGACGCGGCAAGCCATTGACCATATCACTGCGCAAATCCGTGCGCGCGGAGCGCATGGCAGCCATGAAGCCGGCGTCGACCAGCTTGATATCGAGGGAAAAGCCGCGATCACGCCAAAACTCCTCAATCCGCATCTTCAAGCGCCGTGCGCCATCCGTGGAGCAATAGTCCGCTTCCATGTGCTTCACACCTTCTGGTTATGAGCGCCTCAATGCGCTCGAGTTAACTACGCGGGACGTCCCCGCGCGGACAGCAATCGAGCCCAGCAAAAAACGGCCTTGGCACCAAATATTTACAGCCAAACCGCTCCGAATTTCGCCTCAAAATTTGTCATCAACTACAAGTCAACGCTCGCTGAACAATAGTAATCACAATACTGATAAATTCAACTTTTATGTTAGTCAATAATCTTCAACTTCTGATTACCGAGAGACGTAGCGCACAGTTGAGAATTGGTTGCCTAGAGCATTTTCAAAGAAATCGAAGTCGATGTCTGATTCGAAAAATGCTCTAATTCAATAACTTAGAGCGCATTCGGACAGAAAACCGCAACTCCACTTTTCTTGAATGCGCTCTAATATTCTCTGCACAGCTCCAATCCAAAATCATCACCGATGCCAAAACCCGCTTGTTTGACTCACGCTGACTTGATCCGAGCGCCACGTCTTTGCATTCCAAAAACAGAATGACCATGACCTAAAGGTGACGATATTTTGGCAGCCCAACGCCGCATTTGTACTTGACTGATGCACAATCTCTACAGCGGAGCCGCCAAAGCCGCCACGCATGATTTATATGCGGCTGCCGCATAGCCAAAAATATTCGCGTATTCAGGGAAACAGCGGGGCTTGCGCCAGACCCAAATTTTCATGCTGGCCCAGCATCACGTTGAGATTCTGGATGGCTTGGCCCGCCGAGCCTTTAACCAGATTGTCGATGACTGCGATAACGATTGCGCGATTAGGCAGCCGATCGGCGAAAACATTGATCAAGCAATGGTTGGAGCCGCGCACATGGCGCGTGGCGGGCGATAGCCCCTCGGGGGCCAGATGCACGAAAGGCTCATCGCGCACGCCGGCCTCCAAAGCGCGGCGCGCATCCGCCGCGGTGCAGCCTGGAGCCAGGCGCACATGGCAGGTGACCAGTTCGCCGCGGCTCATCGGCAAAAGATGCGGAGTGAAACTGATCCGCACGCCCCTGCCGCTGGCCAGCGCCAATTGCTGCTCGATCTCCGGCATGTGGCGATGCCCGCCCATCGCGTAAGCGTGAGTGCTCTCCCCGATTTCGGCGAAAAGATTGGCCTCCTTCAAGGACCGGCCCGCCCCTGTCACCCCGCTTTTGGCATCGATGATCAAATCGTCCAGCACGATCACCCCAGCCTGCAGCAAAGGCAGCAAAGCCAGCAAAACTGCGGTGGGATAGCAACCGGGGCAGGCCACCAGCCGCGCGCCTTTGAGGGCCGGGCGCGCCCACTCGGTCAGGCCATAGACGGCGCGTGCCAGCAAAAGCGGCGAGGTATGCTCCCTGCCATACCATTCCTGATAGACTTGCACGTCGCGTAGCCGGAAATCGGCGGACAGGTCCACCAGCAGCAAATGCTCCGGCAAACGCGAGAGGATTTCCTCGCTGGCCCCGTGCGGCAGGCAGCCGAGCACGGCATCGATGCCATCCCAGGCGATGTCCTCAACCTTCTGGAGCCCGGGCAGGCCATAATGGCCCAGATGCGGGAAAATCTCCCCCATCGCCTGGCCCGCTTTGCTATCGCCGCTGAGCGCGGCAATGCGCAGGCCCGGATGGCCGAGCGCCAGGCGCACGGCATCCGCCCCGGTATAGCCCGAGGCCCCAAGGACAGCGATATTGCACCGATCCACGACCATGGCCTGCCCATTGGGCGGCCAAGCCGCCGCCAAAGCCTAGCGCTTGGAGAACTGAAAGCTTCTGCGGGCTTTCTTCTTGCCGTATTTCTTCCGCTCCACCACCCGCGAATCGCGCGTGAGGAAGCCCACATGCTTCAGCGCCGGGCGCAATTCCGGCTCGAAATCCGAAAGGGCCTTGGAAATCCCGTGCCGCACCGCGCCGGCCTGCCCCGATAGGCCTGAGCCCACCACCGTGCAGATCACGTCATACTCGGGCGAGCCATCCTCGCGCAGCCGGTTGGTCACTTGAAAGGGTTGCGCCAGCATCATGCGCAGCACCGGGCGGGCGAAATACACTGTCTGGTCCCGGCCATTGATGACGATCTGGCCCTTGCCGGGCTTGATCCACACCCGGGCCACGGCGTTTTTGCGCTTGCCGGTGGCATAAGCGCGGCCCATGGCATCGAGCTTTTGCTCGCGCAGCACGGCTTGGATTTGCGGGCCCTGGGTGCTGACACCACTGCCCAGCTCGGCGAGGCTTTCCAGCCCTTGCATCGTTTCCGACATGTTCAACCGACCCTGGAATTCTTGGGATTGAAGGATTTGAAATCGACGGTGACGGGCTGCTGCGCCACGTGGGGGTGTTCGCCCCCGGCATAGACCCGCAGCTTGCCCAATTGCTTGCGCGCCAGCGGGCTTTCCTTCGGCATCATCCGCTCAACGGCTTTTTCAAGCACGCGTTCGGGGTGGCGCCCGGCCAAAACCTTATCGGCGCGGCGCTCTTTGATGCCGCCAGGAAAGCCGGTGTGGTGGATATAAACTTTCTGCTCCGCCTTGCGGCCGGTGAAGCGGATCTTTTCGGCATTGATGATCACCACATGATCACCGCAATCCACATTGGGAGTGAAATCAGGCCGGTGTTTGCCGCGCAGATGCAAGGCCACAAAGGACGCGAGCCGCCCCACGACCGCGCCATCCGCGTCGATAACGATCCAGGAATGGGTGACCTCAGCGGGCTGGGCCGCGCGGGTGACTGTGGTGCGCATGAAAACCTCGAAAGCGTGCAAAGCCGGCGGCCGCGCGCATTAGGGGCGCTGGGTAAGCGAGGCACCGCGCCATGTCAAGCCGAAAAAAGTGAAGGTGGCCATGCAAAACAACACGCCCTAACCCGTTACCGCGAGGCAGTACGCAGACTGACAAAGGCCAAAGCCCATAGCAAGATCGCGCCGCCTTGATGCGCCAAGCTCAAACCCAGAGGCGCGGCCTTCAGCACCGTGGCGATACCAAGCAGCACCTGCCAGAGCGCCGCCGCGGCCAGCCCCGCCCCCAGCATCCGCCCCATTCCGCTGCCGCGCCGCCAGGCTGCAAGCCCAAGCCAAAGCGCCGCCGCCGCCACGCCATAGCCCAGCATGCGATGGTGAAACTGCACGACGGCCTGATTTTCGAACACTGTGCCCCAAAAGGGCTGAAACTGGCCATAACCAGGGGGGATCCACGCGCCGCCCAGGGTCGGCCAATCGGTGTAGGCCCGCCCAGCATCCGAACCCGCAACGGCCGCCCCCGCCAGGATTTGAAAAAACAACAAAGCCACAAAGCCCAGCCACGCGGCGCGCCGCGGCCCCATCGAGGCCTTGGCATCCGGCCAGCCCAGTGCGTTAAGGGCCAGCAGCAGCGCGAGCCCCAAGATCACAAAAGCCAGGCCCAAATGCGTGGCGAGCCGATAGGGCGCGACATCCAGCCGTGCGCTGAGGCCGCTTTGCACCATCCACCAGCCCACCGCGCCTTGCAGCCCGCCAAGCGCCAATAAGCCAAGGCAGGCCCAAGCCCGGCCGCGCAGGCGGCCCTGCACCAAGAACAGGCAAAACGGCACCGTAAAGACAAGGCCAATCGCCCGCCCCAATACCCTGTGCGCCCATTCCCAAAGAAAAAGCACCTTGAAATCCGCCAGGCTCATGCCGGCATTTTGCAGGCGGTACTCAGAAGTTGCCTGATATTTGCGAAACGCGCCTTCCCAGGCAGCGCTGGAAAGCGGCGGTATCGCCCCCGAGATGGGCTGCCATTCGGTGATGGAGAGGCCGGAATCGGTGAGGCGCGTCGCCCCGCCCAGGAGGATCATGGCCACCAGCATGGCGCAAACCAGCAGCAGCCAAACACCCACCGCACGATCCGGCCACGCTTGGCCTGCCGCCGAAACCCAAGCCGACTTGCCCCTGCGCGCAATGTGTTGCATGGCTGCGGGTAGTAGAACTCGCCTACACAAAGCTCAACAGGAAAGCTCATGAAACCGCGCGTGCGCAGGCTGATCGCCGGCATGGCCTTGCTGCTCTTCCTGGCCCTTTACGCGCTGATCGCGGCCAGTGTCGGCGCGCTGTTGGTGCGCGCGCCCGCTTGGCTTCAGCTCAGCTATTTCGCCGTCGCAGGCCTGGCATGGGTGCTGCCGCTGCGGCCGTTGTTCGTGTGGCTGAGCCGCGCGGAGAAAGACGCGCCTATTCCGTGAGGCGCAGGGAATCCTTGGCGATGTTGAGCAGCACAGCGCCGATCTGCGAACCGGTGATGTTCTCAAAACGCGGGGAATTGGGCCCGCCCGCGCAGCGATCCAGGAGGCTGATGGCCGCCGCGTTGGTCACATCCACCGCGATGGTATAAACCTCGATCTGATAGGTATTGCGCAGTGCCAAGCAGGCATCCAGCGTCAGATTATCCAGCGTCGTGTTATTGATGCGGTTGACGCCCTGCGCCCGCCAGCAGCCACCGGCACCATTGCGCCGGATCCAGGCCCCGCCGCTGTTTTGCAGATTATCGCTGGCCTCGCCGACATTGGCATCGCAGCCATAATACTCTTCATTGTTGGCAAGCGAAGAGTTTTGCCCATCTGTCAACAGCACCACCACTTTGCGCGTGCGGGTGTTGTCAAACGCCTTGGGGGCATTTTGGCTGGAATAGCGGAAAAGATTGGTCCATTCGCTGCGCGGCGACAGCATGCGCAGCGCCCAAGACAAGCCGATATCCTGATAGGTGCCGCCTTCGGCGCGCATCTTTTCCAAGGCCTGCTTGATTTGGCGCCGATCACCGGAAAGCCCCAACATGGGCGCGGGGCAGCCATATTGAAAATCGCCGGAATTGGGATAGCTCAATCCCGTCTCAGTAATCCAAGGTGCCCAGCGCGTTCCGGCCGCCGGGGGCGCATCGGTCAAGGGCGTTGTCACCACGCTGGAGCTATTGACCTGGCGCTCCCCATCGGCGGCGCGCACGCAGCCGCGCCAGCCGACATTGCCCGTAACATTGCGCAAAAGCTGCGCGTTTTGCGTATTCGAATAGGAAACATCGCGATAGGTATTGGTGTTGCGATCAAAGCCAATCCCCAATTGATCTTCCAGGCCATCGCGCGGGGTATTGTCGCGCCCCAAAGTTGAGGTGTTGGTGCCAACGGGAAAATTGGGCGGCGAGGCCGTGACGCGATTGCCTCCGCGCCGGGTGAAATTCCGGAAGGCATCCGGCATGACGGCATAGGTATTGATTTGCGTGTTGGTGGGCATGGACCAGCCATTGATCCCCGTGCCGGCATGGGTTGGAACGATTTCATTATAAGGATCGTCATCCCAATTGTTCGATGGCGCATCCAGGGACATATTGACGCTGATAGTCCAAGGCACCAGGCCGACATAGAGATTATCCTCGATGCCGTTATCGAACAAATAATCCACGAAATCTTGCGCAGCGGCGCGCATCAGCACCATGCGATTGTTCTGGACCATCGAGCCGGAATTATCGAGCGCGAGGACAACTTCCACGCGGCGCCGATCGGCTCCCTGCGCGCTGGCGGATGCCACGAGATCCAACTGATTGAGGCCAAACAGGCTCCCAAAGAACAAATCCACTTGCCCGCGGACATTCGCCCGAATGCTGACATTGGTGGGTGAGAAGGTGAAAGCGATGCTGGCGGGGCTGACCTCGATGGTGGCGTCTGTCAAATTCTGCTCGAAAATTGCGCGACCGGCTTCGTCAGACAGCCTTTGCCGCACTGGCTCATCTTGAAAGGTGTTCAAGGCATAGGTGCGCGTGGCCGCCAGCAATGCCGAATCCAGTGCATCGCGCAATTCCGATTGCGCCGCCTGCGCGTTGCGATAATCGATGGCGAGGCCCACCGCGCTGATGATCGGCACCAGAGCCAGTGCGTAGATCAAAGCAAACGCGCCCTGCTTGGCGCGCACAAAGCGATGGAGGGAGGAAGAAAGCTTTGACATGAATTGCGCCTGCGCCGCGAATGGTGGGTCAGTGCAGCAGGAAATATGCCAAAGAAGTGAATTTTTACGCCCACAAACGTAGTGAATGGGCTAGAGCATTTTCAAAGAAATCGAAATCGAAGTCGATTTCTGATTCGAAAAATGCTCTGATTCAATAAGTTAGAGCGCATTCGGACGGAAAACCGCAACTCCACTTTTCCTGAATGCGCTCTAACGGGTGAAAGCGATCAATCGCCGGCAGCTTTGTGCCAGCCACCGGCTTCGTTTTCCCGCCAAAACGCCAAGGAAAATCCGGCCGCTTTGCCTTCGCGCCAGCGCGCGCGCGCGTTCACCACGCCGCTCGCATCGTCGCCGGAAAACACATGGCAGATCCGCTGAAACGCTTCGGCATCAGGCGCGCCAGCGCCATCGATCAGGAACAAAGCCTTGGCGCCATTGGGATTGGCCGGCCCCGTCGTCAGCCAAATGGGATTGCGGGCGGGCTCACCGCGCGCCTCCTGCCCTTCCCGGCCATGGGGCAAGAAGGCTTCAGCACGGTAAGACCACAGCGCCGCGTCCAGCGCCTCCAGACGGCCCGCAGCCGTGCCGCGCACCAAAGCTCGCCAGCCTTTGTGCAGGCAGCGCTCCAGCAGCAAAGGTAAAGCCAGCTCGGGGGCTGAGCGGCCCAATTGATAAAACCACAGCTCCGCCAGCGGTCACTCCTCGTAGGTAGAGGCTACCAAGCGGTTCAGCAGCCGCACGCCATAGCCGGTGGCCCAGGCGGGCGACAGCGGGTCTTCGTAGGGGCTGGGCTTCCAGGCCGTGCCGGCGATATCGAGATGGGCCCAGGCAGTTCCTGGGCGCACGAAACGGTTCAGGAATTGCGCGCCGATGATCGAGCCGGCCCCCGGCCGCCCGGCGATGTTTTTCATGTCCGCATTGGGGCTGTCGATCAGTTTATCGTAGGCCGCGCCCAGAGGCAGGCGCCACACTGGCTCCCCCTCCGTCTGCCCCGCCAGCTGCAGCGCGTGGGCCAGGGCGTCGTCATTACTGAACAAGCCGGCATATTCATGCCCAAGGGAGATGATGACTGCGCCGGTCAAGGTGGCCAGATCCACCATGGCGATCGGGTTGAATTTCTCCTGCGCGTACCACATGGCGTCCGCCAGTATGAGCCGGCCCTCGGCGTCCGTGTTGAGATTTTCGATGGTTTGACCCGAGAGGGAGGTGACGATATCGCCCGGGCGGCTCGCGCCGCCATCGGGCATGTTCTCCACGAGGGCAACCACCCCCACCACATTGGCGCGTGCCTTACGCGTGGCCAAAGCCCGGATGGTGGCGACCACCGCGGCTGCGCCCGCCATATCCCCCTTCATCTCATCCATCGCCGCGCCCGGCTTAAGCGAGATGCCACCGGTATCGAAGGTGACGCCCTTGCCCACCAGGCACAAGGGCTGTGCCGTTTTGGCACGCGCACCGCGCCAAAACAGGCTGACCAATTGGCTTTGGCGCGCGCTGCCCCGCCCGACGGACAGCAGCGCGTGCGCGCCCAGCTTTTCCAGCTGTTCCTCGCCGAGCACCTCCACCTCAACCCCCAGTTTCTCCAATTCGGCGGCGCGGCGGGCAAATTCCTCAGGGTGCAGCACGTTCGGCGGCTCCGAGACCAGATCACGCGCCCACAACGCCCCCTCCACGACGGGACTGTCGACCTCGTAGCGGGCCTGGGCCGCCGCCAAGCCCTCCGTAACGATCTGAACTTCGATCAATGAGGGCTTTTGATCCGGCTTCATGCGCGTGCGATAGCGATCAAAGCGGTAAGCACCGAGGCGCGCGCCCATGGCGGCCCTGGCGGCCGCTTCCGCGGCGGTGACCCCGCCCAAGGTCTCGGGAAACAATGCCAAGCGTTCGGCCCCGGTCAAAGCCGTGCGCTTGACCGCGTGGGCCGCGAAGCGCTCCACCGTCTGAGGATCGAGCCGATCCAGCGCCCCACAGCCGATCACCAAAACCCGCGTTGACTCCGCTGACGCGCCCAACACCTCGACGATTTGCCCGATTGCGCCGGTGAACCGGCTGGCGGCCATGGCCCGCACCAGCGCGCCGCCCAATTTGCCGTCCAAGGCCGCGCCCGCGGGGGTCAGCGCCGCGCCATCGCCTGCCATCACCGCCAAGGCTTGCGCTTTGGCTTCGTTAACGAACCGGATTTCCATCTTGGCTCCACCTTGCCCACGGCGACGAGCGCCTATTTTAGGTCATGATGCTTCAGTAGCGCTTTCCGCTCGCTTGTGGGAAGCACGATCTCCACCGATTGAGTTGATCCGATGATCCGCTTCCAGCGTTACCTGTTCCTGCAGATATTCTGGCCGGTCTTGGGCCTATTGGGCGGGCTGTGCGTGGTGGCCATGCTCAGCCAAAGCCTGACACAGCTGGATTTGATCATCGACAAGCGCCAATCTTTCTTGGCGCTGCTGTGGATTACGCTGCTCACTTTGCCGCAAGTGATCTCCTTGCTGCTGCCCTTGGCGCTGTTTTTTGCCACCCTTTACGCGCTCAATAGCCTGCTCAGCGACAAGGAATTGATCGTGGCCTATGCCACCGGCATGTCCTTCTCCGAGATAGCAGCACCGATTTTGCGGGTGACGTTCATCGCCATGCTCGCGCATTTGGCGATTACCACCCATTTGCAACCCTTGGCGTTTCGCGAGATGCGCGAGACCTTTCGCGCTGTCGCGGCTGATGTTGCGGCCTCGGCCATTCGCCCGGGGCAGTTTATCGAGCCCGCCAAGGGCCTCACCCTCTATTCGCGTGATGTGCAAGCCGGCACGTTGCTAGGCGTTATGATCCATGACGCCCGCATCGCTGACCAACCCGTGACCTTTACCGCCGAGAAAGCGCGGCTGGTAACGCTGCGCGGCGCGCCGGCCTTCATTTTGGAAGAGGGTGAATACCAGCGCCGGCGCCTCGATGGTGATATCGATTTCGGGCGTTTCGCCCGCTACGCTTTAGAGCTGCCGGATTTGATCCCCAAGAAAGAATTCTTCGTCCTCAAGCCATCGGATCGCTTTCTTGGGGAGTTATTCTATCCGGACAAGACTTACTTCTATGATCAACGCCAGATCGCCAAATTGACAGCCGAGGGGCATTTTCGATTGGCGTCGCCTTTGTATGATTTAACCTTGGCTGCCATCGCCATGGCCGCTTTGCTCGGCGGCGAATTCTCCCGGCAGGGAAACCGCGCCCGGATGGCACTTGCCACGGGGTTGGCGCTGCTGGCGCGCCTTGGCGCCCTTGCGGTGCAAGCAATTGGCATCGAAAGCCCCAGCCTCAATTGGCTCCAATATGGCGTACCGCTCAGCCTCGTTTTGTTCGCCTTCGCCTATATGATGCGCAATCAACGCGCGCCGTTTAGGCTGCGCGCATTAGCCGCCCGTCCGAGGTGATGCGATGAAAACCGCCGCGGGCCGGCTTGGCCGTTATGTGTTTTGGCAAGCCCTGGGCGGCATCGCGATCGCGGCGATCGTGACGTTGAGCGCGATCATGCTGGTGGATGTCGTCGAGCAGATCCGCCTGGTGGGTACGCGCTCTGAACTCTCGCTCGGCTCCGCTGTGCGTTTAACAGCGCTGCGCGCGCCTTTTTTGTTTGAACAGACTTTGCCTTTTGTGGTGCTGGCGGGTGTCTTGTTCGCGATGGTGATCCTGACGCGGCGCAACGAAATCACCGTCATGCGTGCGGGCGGGGTTTCTCCGTGGGGGCTTGCGGCGCCAGCGCTGGCGCTGGCTGTGCTCATCGGCATCGCGTCCACAGCGCTACTCGGCCCATTAGGCGCGAAATTACAGAAGCGCTATGAGGCCGAGCGCAACGCGCTCATCAACCCTGGCAGCCAGCCAGGCGCAAATGTGTGGCTCAGTCAGGGCAATGCCAACAGCCAGATCGTGTTGCGCGCCGAGAGCGCCGATCCGCAGCGCTCCGTGCTCAGCACCGTTACGGTATTCATGTTTTACGTTGATTCAGAGCGTCGGCGGCGGTTCCTGCGGCGCCTTGACGCCCGCGAAGCGCACCTCGTGCCCGGCGCCTGGGAATTACGCGATGTGGTGGCGGCATCGCCATTTGAGCCGCCGGCGCACCAGGATCAGATCCGCATCCCCACCACTTTAGGCCAGGACGTGTTTTCGCGGGATGCGCTGAGCCCTGAGTTCACGTCGGTCTATGCCCTGCCCAAGGCGATCCAGAGCGCAAAATTGGCCGGGCTGAAACCGAGGCGTTATGAAGTGCGTTTGCATTCTTTGCTCGCGACGCCTTTGCTGTTGGCGGCCATGGCGCTGATTGCGGTGGTGTTTTCCAGCCGGCTGCACCGTTTGGGCGGTGTTGCTGCGTGGGTCGTCGTCGGCATTTGCACGGGCTTTGCCACCTATTTTCTTGGCCAAGTCTCCGAAGCGCTGGCCAGTATCGGGGCGGCCCCGCCGATTGCCGCCGGTTGGGGTCCGCCTTTGGCTGCTTTGTTTGCCGCGAGCGCCGCGCTTGTTGCTGGAGAATCGCGTAAAGGTTAAGCCGGCTGGACGCTCGGCTCAAGGTTCGATAGGGAGGATGCTCATGGGGGATTCCACGATCGGAGCGCGGGCATGGCCCGTTTGAATATCAGTACCGATCGCATCGGCGGCGCATCACACACGTTGGCGGCCCTGGCGGTTTCGTTATGCGTGTTGAGTGGGGCCGCGCACGCGCAAAGCCGTGACTTGTTGGATCTCCCTATCGAGGGTGAGCCCCTGGTGGCGCTGGAGGCCGACACCCTCACCCGCGACGAAGAGCAGCAATTGATCATCGCCGAGGGGCGCGTCGAGGCACGCTATGGCGGGCGATTGTTGCGGGCCGACGAGCTTATCTATGACCTGCAAAAAAAGACCGTGCGCGCCAAAGGCAGCGTCGAATTGATCGAAGCCGATGGCTCGGTACGCTTTGCCGATGAAGTCGAGGTCGATTCCGAGCTCAGCGCGGGCGTCGCTACCGGGTTTTCGGTTCGGCTTGAGGGCGGCGGCACACTGGCGGCCGGTTCTGCCATCCGCAACGGGGACGGTTCGGCGGAGCTTGGCCGGATGGTGTATACGGCCTGCCCGATCTGCGACAATGGCGGCAAATCGCCCACCTGGACGCTAAAAGCCCGCCGCGCGCGTCAGGACACGCAAAACAATTTGATCGTTTACCGCGACGCCGTGCTGCGGCTGAAGGGCGTGCCGGTCATCTATCTGCCCTATTTCGCGCATCCCGATCCGTCCGCGGAGCGCCAGTCGGGCTTTCTCACCCCGGAAATCGGCCGCAATACCCGCACGGGCTGGTTTGTCACCCAGCCTTATCTGCTAACCGTTGATCCCTATACCGATTTCACGATCGCCCCACAGGCATTCGTGCGCGTCAATCCCTTGCTGAAGCTGGATCTGCGCCGGCGCTTTTACTCGGGCGCAACCGAATTTTCCGGCAGCATCGGCTATGATCGCAATTTCGACAACGCGGGCGCGCGGTTTGGCAATCGGACGGTGCGCGGCCATGTGTTCGGCACGGGTGCCTTCCGGATCGACGAAAACTGGCGCTGGGGCTTTAGCCTCGCGCGCGTCACAGATGATCTGTATTTGCGCCGCTACGGCATTCCGGGTGCGGATTCGCGCCGCGGCCTCTATAGCGGCGACATCACGCGGCTTTACAGCCAGCTCAATCTGGTTGGCCAGCGCAGCAATTCCTACACCGAGGTCTCGGCCATTTCAGTGCAGGGCCTGCGCTTTGACGATAATCGCGATACCGCCCCCTCGGCGCTGCCCGTTGGCGAGACAGAGCATGTCTTCCGCGATCCGCTGCTGGATGGGCAGTTTCGCGTGCAGGCCTCAACGGCCGTTATCGCCCGCTCCGGAGATGGCGTTGACAGCGCGCGGTTATCGGCCGGCTTTCAATATGCCGTGAACCGCAAGATCGGCCCAGGCATCTTGGTGCAACCCTTCGCGCAGGGCCGCAGCGATGTATACCGGATTGGCGGGCGCCCCGGCAGCCCTGACAGCCTTATTCGTAGCAATGGCGTGGTCGGCGCGGAAGTGCGCTGGCCCTTCGTGCGCCCGGGTAACAATGTCGATCTGCTGATCGAGCCGGTGGCCTTGGCGGCCTATGCTTCCACCAGCGGCAATGATCCGCGTATCCCCAACGAGGATTCCATCCGCTTCGAGCTCGACGAATCGGCACTGTTTCGGGCCAATGCCGCGCCAAACTTTGACGTGTTCGAACCTGGCCCACGCGCCAGTTTCGGCCTGAGGGCCGCCGCCACGACGAAATTGGGCAGTATTTCGGCGGTCGGAGGGCGGCGCTGGCGTGCCCAGCTGCGGCCAGATCTGTTTGGGGCACTCAGCAATCTCGATGAAACCCTGTCCGATTGGGTGGGCGGGGTCGATGCCGATTTGGGCCCCAATTTCGGCGGAAACGTCCGCTTTCGGCTTGATAATAACCTGAGCCTGCAGCGGATTGATGCCTCGGCGCGCGCGAAAATCTGGCGTTTGTCGGCATCGGCCCGTTATTTCAACGTGGCAGAGCAGCTATCGGGCCTCGGGCCGAATTCAGAAATCAGCGGCAGCGCGGATTACCAAGTCACCCGCCATTGGGGGGCTGGCTATGTGGTGCGGCGCGATCTGGAAAGAAACACAAATTTGTCACAAGGCGCGCGTTTAAGATACACCGATGACTGCACGTTTATCGAGTTCAGCTACGACCGCAATCAGACATTCGATCGCACTTTAGGCCCCAGCACGACCTTTTCGATCCGAATTGGCCTGTCCACTCTGGGGGTTTTGGGCTCCAACAACCGAAGAGATCAATTCTAAAGGAAAGCTTCATGCACGTGACAAAGTGGGTGGGCGTCGCCTTCGGGGCGGCAGCCATGGCGCTTTCGGCGTCCCCGGCCGCGGCGCAAACCAAATTGCCGGCCTTGCCCAAGGCCCCGGCCGGGGTCACCGAAGGCATTGCCGCCGTCGTCAATGACGATGTCGTCTCCACCGTGGACGTGCGCAACCGGGCGGTGTTCATCCTGGCCAGCGCCGGCGCACCCATTACCACCGAGGCGATCGAGCGCGCCCGCCCGCAGGCCATGCGCACGCTGGTCGATGAGCATTTGCAGATTCAAGAAGCCAAAGAAAACAAGATCACCATCGAAGAAAAGGAGGTAGACGCGGCCCTCTCCAGCATTGCGGAGCGCAATGGCGGCTCGATTGCCGATCTCGCCAATGAGCTTGGCCAGGCCGGCATCCCGATCAGCACGCTGCGGGCGCAGATCAAGGCCGACATCGCCTGGCGCCGCTTGGTCAATGGCCGGCTTGGCTCCCAAGTCCGCGTCACCGATGGGCAGGTCGAAGATACGATGGATCGGATTGTGGCCAGCTCAGCCAAGCCGCAAATGCTGGTTTCTGAAATCATCCTCCCCGCCGAAACCGAGCAAGAGCGCGCAGAGGCGCGGGCCGGCGCGGTGCAATTGTTGGCGCAATTGCGCGAAACGCCGCAAGAGCAACATGAGCAGGTGTTTGCCCTGGCCGCGCGGCAGTATTCCGCCAGCTCCACTTCGTCTACCGGCGGCGATCTGGGCTGGGTCTCGGCCGGCGAAATCCGCAAGGAGCTGGAATCAGCGCTTGAAAACATGCAACCGGGCCAGATGTCCGAGCCGATCGAAACGGAAAATGGCGTGCATTTGCTGGAATTGCGCGAGCGCCGCCCCGGTGTGGATCGTCGGCGCACGACGCGCTTCAATCTGAAGCAAGTCACCGCGCCCGTATCCGCCGCGCCGGCCCTGGAGCGGGTGCGCAAGCGCATCGATGGCTGCGCCAATGCAGCGCGCGCTACGGGCGGCGTCAATGGGGCCAAAGTCGTTGATCTGGGCGATGTGGCCCAAGCCGATCTCAGCGATGTCATGGCCGAAGCCGTGGACAAGCTGTCCCAGGGGCAAACCAGTGAGGTGCTGACCATCGGCCAGACCTCAGCCGTGCTGGTGGTCTGCTCGCGCGCGGCCGAGGGCGAGGGGCTGCCCACGCGCGAGGAGATCGAAAACCGCCTGTTTGACCAAGAATTGGCCATGCTTTCCCAGCGCTATTTGCGCAATCTGCGCCGAGAATCCACCGTCATCACGCCGTGAGCCTGGCCCCCATCGCGGTCTCGATGGGCGATCCGGCCGGGATCGGGATGGAAATTGCCGCCAAGGCCTGGCTGGCGCGCGCGCGGGGGGATACGCCGTTTTTCCTGATCGCCGATATCCAAGCCACGTGTCAGGCTGCGCAAGGCGTACCCGTGCAGCCAATCACCAACCCCGCCGATGTGACGGCAGTGTTTCCCGCTGCGTTGCCGATTTTGCACATGCCGCTGACCGTGCCGGCCATTCCCGGCGCGCCCGATGCCCGCAACGCTGCTGCATTGGTGGAGGCCATCAGCCTGGGCGCGGAGCTGGCCATGCGCGGCACCGCCTGCGCGCTGACGACGCTGCCGATCGCCAAATCCTTGCTCTACCAAGCGGGCTTTGGTTTTCCGGGCCATACCGAGTTTTTGGCGGCGCGCACGGGGGCCAAACGCCCGGTCATGCTGCTGGCGGGGGCAAGCCTCAAAGTTGCACTGGCCAGCATCCACGTGCCGCTGGCCCAGGCCGCCAGCACGCTGAGCATTGCCGGGCTGGCTGAGCTTGGCCGCATCCTGGATCAGGCTTTGCGCATTGATTTCGGCATTGCCCAGCCGCGCATCGCCATGGCCGGCCTCAATCCCCATGCCGGTGAAGGTGGATCGATCGGGCGCGAGGAGATCGAGATTCTCAACCCCGCCGCGGCGTTGCTGCGCCAAGAGGGCATCAGCATCACCGATGCCCAGCCGGCCGATAGCCTATTCCATGCGCAGGCCCGCTTGGGCTATGACGCTGTGCTGGCCATGACGCATGATCAAGGCCTTATCCCGCTCAAAACTCTGCACTTTTGGGATGCGGTGAATGTCACGCTGGGTCTGCCGATCGTGCGCACCTCCCCCGATCATGGCACGGGCTTTGATATCGCCGGCAAGGGCCTGGCCCGGCCCGACAGCCTGATCGCGGCGCTGCACCTCGCTGCTGCCATCGCCGTGCGCCGCGCCGCGGCATGAGCACCCGCCTCGCTGAGCAACTCGCCGCCCAGGGCCTATTCGCCAAGAAAAGCCTGGGGCAGCATTTCTTGCTGGATCCCTCCATCAATCGCCGCATCGCGCAATTGGCCGGCCCGCTGGAGGGCCAAACCGTGCTCGAAATCGGCCCGGGGCCCGGCGGATTGACCCGCGCGATGTTGGATGCGGGCGCGGCCAAGGTCCTGGCCATCGAGCGGGACGCGCGCTTCGCGGCCTTTTTGCAAGATCTCGCGGCCCAAAGCATTGGGCGGTTGGAAGTGATCGAGGCCGACGCCCAAGACATCGACGAGGCGGCACTTCTGGCCGAACGCGGGCTGAGCCGCGCCATCATCTGCGCCAATCTGCCCTACAATATCGGCACGGCGTTGCTGATCAAATGGCTGAAAGCCCCCTCTCCTTGGCGCGGCCCCATGTGCCTGATGTTCCAAAAGGAAGTGGCGCAGCGCATCTGCGCCAAGCCGGGCTCCGATGCCTATGGGCGTCTGGCCGTCTTGGCCCAATCGGTGTGCCAGGCGCGCCTGGAAATGAGCCTCCCGGCCGGAGCCTTCACGCCGCCGCCCAAAGTGGCCTCGGCTGTGGTGCGGCTCGATCCCTTGGCGGCCCCCTTTGGCGATCTTGCGGCGCTGGAGACGGTGACCGGGGCGGCCTTCGGCCAGCGCCGCAAAATGCTGCGCCAAGCCCTGAAGCCCTTGGGCAATAGCGAGGATTTGCTGGCGCAAGCTGGCCTGCCCGGCGAGGCGCGTGCCGAAACCATTGCCATCGAGGGTTTTTGGGCACTGGCCCGGGCCTGGCGGGCGCGCGCGCCATAACCGCCGCGCCGTCCTTGCCCGCTGGCCCTGCGGCGTGCGAGGTTGCACTTCGCGAATCGCGAGCCCAGATAGAGCCCGAAGCCGCCCCGTGAGGAAATGCGCAATCATGAATGAAGACGATGAAAAGCCCCAAGATGGCGAAGGCCGGGATTCCATGCCCAGCATCTTGGAAAAGACCCTGATCGGGGTCCGCACCATTCTGTTGACCGGCGAAATCAACGATGCCCAAGCCAAGCGCGTCACGGAACGCCTGCTGGGCTATAGCGCCCTCAACCTGGACCCCATCACATTGATCCTGTCTTCGCCAGGCGGGCATGTCGAAAGCGGGGACATGATCCACGACATGATTGGCTTCGTGCCGGCCCCGGTGCGCATTGTCGGCACCGGCTGGGTGGCATCGGCCGGGGCGTTGATTTATTGCGCTGTCCCGCGTGAGCGCCGCTTTTGCCTGCCCAACACCCGCTTTTTGCTGCACGAGCCGCGCGGCGGCGTGGGCGGCGCGGCCTCAGATGTGGAAATCCAGGCGCGCGAAATCCTCAAAATGCGCGAACGCCTCAACCAGATTTTCGCCAAAGCCACCGGCCAGCCGATCGAGCGCATCCGCACCGATACCGATCGCGATTTCTGGATGCCCGCCGAAGAGGCGATCGCCTATGGCCTGGCCGGCAAGATCATCCGCGCCAAGGCGGAGATGGAAGGCTAGAGCGCATTCGGACAGAAAACCGCAACTCCACTTTTCCTGAATGCGCTCTAGGTTGGCGGCGCATGTGTTTTCCAGCGTTCCAAGCTCGGGCATTTCGATCAGCAAAGCGAGCGCGGTCGTCGCGCCCACGCCCGGGATGGAGCACAAGATCTCGAAACGGGCATTGAGGGCGCAATCCTCGTCACGCTGCGCGCGCAGGGCCGCGTCGATGGCCTCGATCTGGCATTCGATCTGGCTCAGACGCGCGCCAGCCTGAGCTTTGAGCAGGGCCAAACTGCGTTGATGCGCTTGGTTCTGCGTGGCCGTGCGGTCTTTCACAAGCCCGCGCCGGGCGACGCGCAAATCCTTCATCTCCGCCAGGATTTCGTTGTGCACCGGCAGCGCGCGCGGCTCCAGCATGGCACCCAAGCGCGCGAGCATGGCGGCATCGACCGCATCGGTCTTGGAATTGGTGCCGATCGCCTCTGCGAAACGGCGGGCTTGGCGCGCGCGTGGGCTGGGCGGCCGTGGCTTGCGAGCCAAGCAATCTTCGGACGACATGTGCGAGGGATGCGTGCGCCGCGCACAGGACGCACCAAATCTTTGGCCGCGCCCGAATGCGGGCCCGACAACAATTCGTCACCCATGTCTTCAGTATGTACCATTCGTGGCTGGCGGAGACGCAGGGATTCGGACTTCTGTTTCGTCGCGTTTCGTGGCGTGTCGCAAGAGCTGGAAAACAGCTTTTAGTTCAATCCTATATGGCAAGGCCGGGTGATTCCCTTAGCGTTGCGTTTCGAGCCGTTTCATTCTAAGCATTGAGCACGAATGCACTAGCGAATGCACTAGCAGGCCGGTGCCGCGGAGGATTTCGGCTTGCAACGCTATGCAACCAATAAGCTCACGGATCGCACAATCCGGGCGCTCGGCACGGCCGGCCGGTATGCCGACGGCGGTGGTCTCTACCTCCAGGTCCAACCGGGCGGATCGAAGACGTTTGTTTTTCTCCGCCAAAGCGGAGGCCGCCGGCAGCTGGCAGGGCTCGGTGCCTATCCGGCCGTGTCACTCGCCGCCGCCCGGGGCAAGGCAGCGCTGATCCGAGAGGCAGAAGCAGCAGGAAGGATCAAAATGC